>JBBTXK010000155.1:0-9119 GCA_038062315.1 Patescibacteria group bacterium | reverse complement strand
ATTGTAAAGACGATTGTATTTTTCAAATTTATTGAGTTTAGGATCAATAAAAGTGATTGAAGCAAATAGGGAAAAAAAAGGATAGATTGTTAGGAAGAGAAAAAAATATAATAAATACTTAAACAGTTTAGATTTCATAATGTATTAAAATGGATAATGCAGTTCGTATCATACCACAAAAATATCTCAGCTCAAAAAGCTGTATGGCAGTTATCAGAGACAATGTAGTTTGAGTCGAACTATATTTTTATCGAGTCAATTATTACAGCGCATGGTCATTAACAAGTTGATATAGATGATTAATTGATATATACTCACCATAATGAAAAATGTTAAGCAGGATGAGTTGTCGCAAATAAAACCCGCAGGAGCATGGGCAAGATTTTGGGCAAGTGTAATCGATGCACTCATCATAGGAATACCAAGTCTTTTACTCTATTTTTTTCTTCTTACGCCTTTGTCCAATCTATAGTGAACCCAAAACAAACAGGTCAAATATGATAGGAGTAATTTCGTCCTGTAATAATTGAAGTAAATGCAGCCACTGTTTCCTCAAGTGAACCTCTTTGATTGTTTGCCAGTTTGTCTTTCCCATATTTCCAGACTTTCTCTTGAGGATTATGATCAGGCGCATATGGAGGAAGGCTGATCAAATGAATAGCTTTTAAGGTTGTTGATAGTTTTGCTTTGATTTTATTTCCCTTATGAAATCTGGCATTATCCCAGATAATACAGATACGTTTGTTGGAATATTTCTTTGTAAGCACCTCTAATACTGGAATAATCGTATCCTGTTTCTGCCAAGAAAGTTGATAGAGTAACTCTTCTCCAGTTTTGAGGTTTAAAAACCCTATGAAGGATTGTGCTTTTCTCTTTCTCTCCACTTTGATAATTGATTTCTTTCCTTTGGGTAACCACAGTCTTCTAATAATAGTTTCCCAGATAATCCTGCTCTCGTCTGAGGCAAATACAAGCCAACCATTATTTTTCAATAATGGTCGTATCTCTTTTTTAATCTCCCTCATTCTTTTTGCTATTGTTTTCTCATTCCTATGGATATCAAAGGTATCTGGTAGGTGGAATGAGTAATTATGAAGAAGAAAGATCAGTCGGTAACTCTCAGGGGACTCATACTCAACACCAAACTCTGCCTTAATATATCGTTTAAGGGTGGATACATCCCAGAACTCCTTAGGGATTCCATAATCTGATGGTTTCTGGGAAAGCACATTTTCTATTTCTTTCTTTTGTGCCCGTGTGAGCTTCGCTGCATTTTCATTATCAGTGTATCTTGGGAAGATTGACGCAATACGCTCTTTACTAAATGCTCGTATCCATTCCCGTACAGTTTTTTCACTTCGGTAAAGTATTCCAGAGATTTGATACGGAGAATATCCTTGTTGGTAAAGAAGTATTGAATGAGCCCTTTGTTGTATCAGGCTATTGCTTGCTTTTTGATAATGCTGCAAAAGAAGTTTTTCTTCTTCGCTATCCATTTGGACAGGAAATGGCATGACCTCACTATATCACACCTTATAGTAGTGGTAAATTTGTTTTGGGGTTACTATAGTATTAAGTAATAAGATTGCCGAAGCAAACAATTTACTAAAAATGTTTAGCATATTTGTTTTTTTAGTAAATCTTACATACCATGTATACCTAATCGTAAACAAAGGAGCCACATGGGGAAAGGATGCATATGGTCTTCGGGTAGTTAAATATGGAACGCACGTTTATATTTCCTACAAGAGAGCAATTCTAAGAGAATTGGTCAAAGCAATGCCGGGAATAAGTTTTATCCCCATTGTTGGCTCCATAGCTTCTTTAATAATCGGACTTATTAATGTTTTCCTTGTTCTTTTTACAAAAGAGAAAAGAACTATCCATGACAGAATTGCCGGCACTCAAGTTATTAAATTTAAAAAATCCTGGTCTACTCGTAAAAAGATGGCTATATTGTTGCCGATAGTAATATCATCTTTACTTGCTTTAGCATTATACTCTTGGTCCACGCTGAACTGGAAAAAAACCCATATCACTGATACTGGTAGAATCTCTAAGAGAACAAAAGTTCCATTATTTAGTTACTCAAACAGGAAATTCTCTGAGGCACATAATACAATGAGAAGAAGCGATGTTAACAAGATATTATATGCTGTTATCCAGTATAAAGCAGATAAAGGTTCTATTCCAGCAGTAATTACTACATCTGAACAAGAAATCAGTAAGAATGGAGCGGATCTCTGCAAGTTTCTTGTGCCCAGCTATCTTGCTGGTCTTCCAGTTGATCCTTTGGGAATTGAAGGAAATATTTCTAGCTACAAGATTAAAGACTGTAATGCTCCGTATTCTACTCATTACACAATCTTCAAAGATGCATCCACAAATAAAATAACTGTTCGGGCTCCTAAAGCAGAATTGGGTGAGAAAGTTGAAAATACACTACAACTAAATTTTTAAACTTCAATCACAACAGAAGAGCTATCAATTTGCTAAATAAATCTTTTGGAGATTGACCAAAGATAGATTAAAATCAAAACCTGAATTGTTACAAAAATAACATCATTTAAGTTTTGCTCAGTAGGAACCATATAGGAATATATTAGGCTTATTATCGTAATAAGCGTTAAAACTGTAAAAATATATAAAGCCCACCTGCTCATACGACCTATTCCATATCCAACTATAACAAGTCCTATGCCATGTATCATATAAAGACTAATAATAACAATATTAATATTGGGTAGTATTCCAAAATCTTCAATTCCAGCACGTTCTCCTAAGGTAGATAAAAATGTTAAACTCCAAATCCCCCACAGAGTTCCAAATGATTTAGATAGTCCAGCAAAAAGCATTAACCACGAAATAATCGTTACAGGAAGCGGTGCCCTTGGCTTAATTTTGTAAGAAGACATAAAGTTACAATCTAGACCGGTAAGATATAGCTTTTATTTTCTCATATGTTAAAACAGATGTCAAAACGAGAACGATTGGACTTAATCTATCAGGCTTCAATTACTATCGGGAGAACGAGGAGGTGATAGCGTATTTGTTAATATCTTCCTATTCTCTGTATAATAGTAGTTATCATGGGGTTTTTGAGGAAATATTTTGGTATTATTGTAGTCCTTGTTTTGTCTTTCTGGGCGATTAAACCGCTTTTTGTTCCTGGGTTTTTTCCTATGCATGATGATACGCAGGTTGCTAGAGTTTTTGAGATGGGTAAAATGCTACAAAGTGGAATGTTTCCTGTACGGTGGGTTCCTGATTTGGGCTATGGATATGGGTATCCGATTTTTAACTTCTATGCGCCTCTTGCGTATTATGTTGGGGGATTTTTTACACTTTTGGGTTTTGACGCGCTTATTGCTACGAAAATAATGATGCTTGTTGGTATTATTCTTGCTGGAATCTTTATGTATCTTCTGGCAAGAGAGTTTTGGGGAGAGCTAGGGGGAATTGTTTCTTCACTTTTTTATATTTATGCTCCTTATCATGCTTTGGATATTTATGTGAGGGGAGATGTAGCTGAGGTATGGGCTTATGGCCTTATTCCCTTAATGTTCTTTGGATTTTATAAGCTTTATCAACAATTGTCTATAAAAAATGATTTACCGCCCATAATTTCAAATTTCAAATTTCAAATTTCAAATTTTTACGTTTGGAAATGGGTTGTGGTTGGTTCTTTAGGATACGCGGGTGTTATACTTTCTCATAACTTAACTGCGATGATGGTAACGCCATTTATAACGATTGTTATATTGTTGTATTGCTTCATTGCTTACCGAAATAAAAAGCTATTTATTATTTACTGTTTAGTATTTACTATCCTGTTGGGCTTGATGCTCTCGGCTTTTTACTGGATTCCTGCACTTTTAGAGATGAAGTACACGAATGTCTTGTCTCAGATCGGAGGAGGGGCTGATTTTAGGAATCATTTTATATGCTTAGGACAACTTTGGGACAGCCAGTGGGGATTTGGAGGATCAGCACAAGGCTGCATAGACGGTTTATCTTTTAAAATAGGGAAGCTACATATCTTACTAGCATTGGCTGCTTTTTTATTTGGAGCAAACCAGTTTCTTAAAAAAAAGAGCGAGGGAACTTTAATAATTGGTTTTTCAGTCCTAGGATTATTAGTCTCAGTTTTCTTAATGCTTGAGATATCAAAACCAGTCTGGGAAGCGATTCCTGCAATGGCTTTTTTCCAGTACCCATGGAGGTTTTTGCTTTTGGTTTCCTTTTTCTCATCGCTTGCCTGCGGATCGCTGGTTTTCTTTTTGACTAAATTTAAAGTAAAACCCTACTTTACTGCTGCAGTTTTAGTATTTTTTGTTCTATTTTTTAACACTAAGCTTTTTGCCCCCCAAACCATTTATCAGAAGACTGTAGCAGACTATACAAATGAGAGAGCTCTTAAATGGGTTGCCTCGAGAACATCGGACGAATTTTTGCCTCCTGACTTCAAAAAGCCCAAATCAGAGCATGAAATTGCAGAAAATCCTATTCCATTTGAAGAAACTAATATCCAAAAGGTTGCTAATTTAATTTCGCTTCTTGGTATTGTTATTATGACTGTTGGTATAATCAAGTTGATAAGGAGGTAACCATAAATGAGTAAATTGAGCGTTGAGATTACAGTGCCTGTATTTAACGAAGAGAAAGAGCTGGAAAGACATATAGCGGAGCTCTATAATTTTTGTAAGAAAAATCTAGACGCATATGACTGGCATATTACCATTGCCGATAACGCATCTTCTGACAACACGCCTATAATTGCACCAAAGCTTACAAAAATAGATCCCAAAATTTTATATTTCAGACTCGAACAAAAGGGAAGAGGCAGAGCAGTCAAAAGGGTCTGGAGCCAGTCCAAAAGCGACATTTGCGTATACATGGATTTGGATCTATCTACAGACCTTGTGCATTTACCTAAAATTATTAATACTCTAGAAAGAGGATTTGATGTGGTGGTTGGCTCAAGACTGGCTTATGGAGCAAGAGTAGAGGGGAGAACAATGTTACGAGAATTAACATCAAGAGCCCTAAACTTCTTCTTCATTCAATTTTTCTTCAATACGCATTTTACTGATGCCCAGTGTGGTTTCAAGGCAGTAACGAGGAGGGTAGTTGAAAATCTTATTCCTAAAGTAAAGGATAATGATTGGTTTTTTGATGGAGAGTTACTGATAATAGCAGAAAAAAGCGGATATAAAATTTATGAAGAGCCAGTTCATTGGGTAGATAATCCCGGATCAACAGTCCGTTTGATATCAACTATCTGGGGAGATTTGATGTCTATATTCAGGTTATTAAGAACAAAACCATGGAAAAATTAGATTTTAATTTGATTATCAAAAAATCTGTCCGCGGAGTTCTTGCATTGATATCAAGAACATTTTTTCTAAACATCATATCGTTTGGCGCTTTTTTAATTATTACTGGGTTTCTTCCGCCAAAAGACTTTGGAATTTATACTGTAGTGATCGCGATGCAAAGGATCATATCTTTTTTTACAGATTTCGGTTTGGGCGCAGCATTAATCCAAAAAAAGCAGGACATAAGAAAGGAAGATATAGTGACAGGCTTTACGATACAGGCAGGAGTCTCGCTTCTGATTTTTATTTTAGTATTCACGTTTCAGGGAGTATTTTCCAACTTATTTAAATTAAACGATGATGGTTTGCGGCTGCTTTTGGCTTTGGTTTTTACAATATTTTTATCTTCCTTTAAGACTATTCCGTCTATTCTTCTTGAAAGATCTCTCAACTTTGGAAAATTAGTTTTACCTCAAATAGTTGAGTCCCTTATCTTTAATTTTGTTCTTGTTGGGTTAGTTATTAGCGGATATGGGATCAATTCTTTTACGTGGGCATTTTTGTTGTCAAGTTTGCTTGGAATTCCGTTTTATTATTTTGTTTCCCCTTGGAAAATTGGAATAGGAATAGATAGGAACTCTTTAGTTAGCCTAAAGTATGGATTGCAATTTCAAGCAAAAAATATTTTGGCGACTATAAAAGATGATCTTTTAACAGTGATATTGACACGCTTCTTGACATTTACAGAAATTGGATATATTGGTTTTGCCCAGCGTTTTGCATTTTATATATATCGTTACGTTGTAGACAGCGTTACCAAAGTTACATTTTCAGCATATGCAAGAGTGCAAGGAGATATTATTTTTTTAAGGAAAGCAATCGAGAAGTCTTTGTTTTTTATTGGTGTGGTTATGTTTCCTGCACTTTTTGGATTGATTGTTATAGCGCCTTATCTAATCGAATTTTATCCTAAATGGAACAATAAATGGGAACCGGCAATATTTAGTATTGTGTTTTTTTGTCTTAACGCAATTATTTCATCATTTTCTGGAATTTTAGTTAATGTTTTGGATGCTACAGGAAAAGTTAAGATTACACTACGACTAATGATAATATGGACAGTCTTGATTTGGATCCTTACTCCTATTTTTATCTATTTTTATGGATATAATGGTGTTTCTGTAGCGTCGTTCTTGGTTTCAATGACTATTGCATATACTGCATATTTGGTGAAAAAAGTTATTGATTTTAACTTTTTACAAAACATCTATAAGTCGGGAGTTTCGGCTATTCTGATGGCTATTGTAGTTTTTATATCCGGAAGAATTTTCGTTGAAGACGTTTTTTCGCTCATATTTGTTATACTTATTGGTATGGTAGTTTATATTGCGAGCCTTATTATTTTAGCACGGAAAGAAATTGGTCGAGACATAATGCGTTTCGGCATAAAAATATGAAGAAAAATTCTATTTCTGCAGTTGTTTCGGTATTTAATGGAGAAAGAACTCTTGATGATTGCTTGAAATCCCTCTCATTCGCAGACGAAATCATAGTTGTTAACAGCTCTTCAACAGATAGAACTTTAGAAATTGCTAAAAGGCATACGGAGACAATTTTTACAAGACCAAATAATTTTATGCTTAATGTTAACAAGAACTTTGGTTTTTCAAAAGCTAAGGGAGAATGGATTTTGAGTATTGATGCAGACGAGCGAGTAACAAAAGAGTTAGGAGAAGAAATTGAAGAGCAAATTGGAAATTGGAAATTGGAAATTGGAAATTCAGTTAACGGATATTGGATTCCCCGGAAAAATATTATATTTGGGAAATGGATTAAGCACGCCGGCTGGTATCCAGATCATCAACTGCGGCTTTTCCGAAATGGTTTTGGTAAATTTGAAGAAAAACACGTTCATGAGATGATAAAAGTAACTGGAAAAGTAGAGTATTTTAAGAATAACATGATTCACTACAATTACAATTCGGTCTCTCAATTTTTACAAAAGCTTCAGATTTATGCTCCAAATGAAGCTAGGAATTTGATCGAAGGAGGCTATAGATTTAGATGGCAGGATGCGATAGGCTTTCCTGCTAAAGAATTTATAAGCCGTTTTTTCGCAAGAGGCGGATACAAAGATGGTTTTCACGGACTGATGCTTTCTGTCTTTATGGCATTTTATCATTTTGTTGTTTTTGCCAATATATGGGAAAAGAGAAGATTTGAAAGAATTGAAAGGAATCTTCTCGAGGCGGCAGCAATTGAGTTTGGGAAATCTTATAAAGATTTTCTTTTCTGGATAGATAGCGAGACACTAAGAACGATAAAAAATCCATTTAAAAAAATAGCTTATAAATTATTGCGAAAAATCCGTAGGACATAATTTTTCAAAACCTTCAGAGATAATGAAGAATATTTTTGTTTCTATTTTGAATTTTAATGGCAAAAGAAACACGTTGGAATGCTTGGAATCTTTTAAAAACATAACCAAGACAAATTTTAAATTGACAATTATTGTGGTAGATAATGGTTCCAAAGAAGAGTTTGATTTGAAAAGTGGATTTGTGGCAATTATCCCACTTGTTGTTGTCAAGAATGAGAAAAACATGGGCTTTTCTGGAGGCAATAACGTAGCTATAAAATACGCGCTTCAAAACGGAGCGGATTACGTTTTGATTCTAAATAATGATACATATGTAGACAGAAATTTTATTGCGGAATTATTAAAAGTAGCAGAAGAAGATGATAGCGTTGGCATTGTGTCTCCCAAGATTTATTTTGCAAAAGGATTTGAATATCATAAGAATAGATACCTAAAAAGTGAATTGGGAAAGGTGTTTTGGTATGCCGGGGGAGAAATGGACTGGGGCAACATTATTGGGCATCATAGAGGGGTTGATAAGGTAGACAAAGGACAATTTGAAAAAACAGGAGAGACAGAGATTCCGACAGGTTGCTGTATGCTCGTAAAAAAAGAAGTTTTTGATATGGTTGGAATGTTTGATGATAAGTATTTTTTATACTACGAGGACGCGGATTTAGCTATGAGAGCAAAAAATAAGAGATTTGAAATTATGTACGCTCCTAAATCTATAATTTGGCATAAAAATGCTTACTCATCTGGAGGATCAGGCTCTAAGCTTCAGGATTATTATATCACACGAAATAGGTTAATTTTTGGCATGCGTTTTGCTCCTATTCGGGCCAAACTGTCTCTTTTGAAGGAGTCGTTGAATATTTTAATGAATGGCAGGTACTGGCAAAAGCGAGGCGTTTTGGATTTTTATCTTGCGAGATTCAATAAAGGAAGTTTTGATATATGACAAAGATTTCGGCAGTTGTAATTGCAAAAAATGAAGAAAATATGATTGCGGATTGCTTAGATTCTTTATCTTTTTGCGACGAAACAGTTGTTGTAGATAATGGTTCGGATGACAGAACAGTAGAAATCGCTAAAAAAATGGGAGCTAAGGCTTTTACACTGGAGACGTCGGACTTTTCAAAGCTTCGAAACTTTGGTTTGGAAAAAGCAAAAAAAGAATGGATTCTGTACGTTGACGCTGACGAGCGAGTTTCAGAGGGATTGAAAAATGAGATTACACATTTAATAAATGACAGCGATCGCTTTGAGAAATTAAACGCCTATTTTTTGAAAAGGCAAAATTTTTATCTTGGTTCTTCAAAGAAGAATGAGTGGCCATATATAGAGAAGGTAGAGAGACTGTTTAAGAAAAAGTTTATAAAAGGTTGGAGGGGAGAACTTCATGAAAGCCCAGTAATTAATGGAGAGGTAGGAGAATTGGA
>JBBTXK010000154.1:0-4502 GCA_038062315.1 Patescibacteria group bacterium | reverse complement strand
ACTGAGTCATAGAGAGGTGACATTTCTATTGTCGTCTGACATGAGGAAAATATTGACAAATATAACCTTATTATGGAAAATAAAATAGGACGTTATAATGAAAAAAGAAGTTGGAGAACCATCGGGACGCTCAGATTCCGATAATTTTCATAAATGGCCGTTTAAAGTTGTTTGGTGGCACATGCTATCAGGAGGAATTATTGTTGCAGTGGGTTTGTTACTGAGTCTTCCTCTTTCATACATTTTTACTGCGGCTGGATTGATAAGGGATTTAAGACTCGACGAGATTTTGCCAGTATATATCTTAATACTGTTTCCTACTGTTATATTTTCTTTTTTTCTTGGCTTGGCTTTGTTGATACGTGTTTGGCTGTTATTTGGCTATAGATTTGAGGAGGAAGGAATCAGAATAACAACGGGCTTTTTTAAAAGACACGAATATTTTATACCCTATGCAGACATAAAAAGAACGTATATGTATAGTGATTTAACAACTGATATTCTTGGCTTAAGAATTATATTCCTTGATTTGCCCAACTATTTTTATATTAATTTGAATCTTGGATCCTACTCTTTTTTAACTTCTTGGTGGTACATGGATTTTCTAATAGGGCCTATTTTTCATAGAAAGTGGTGGTTGTTGCGATCTACTGCCTGTGTATGGTACTCGGAGAAAGAAAAAGCTGATGCGCTTTTGAATTTTCTCAACTCAAAAATAATAAAATAGGATCAAGAATTTTCTACCGCTCTCACCAGGTTTTCCAGGAGCATTGCGACGTTGAGGGGGCCGACTCCCCCTGGGGTTGGGGTATAAAAAGATGCGATATATTTAATTTTTTCTTCGTCATAGTCTCCATGGAGTTTTCCGTCCTTTCCTTTTGACAAACCAATGCTAATTAAAATAGAATTTTTCTTGATTATTTCAGGCTTTATGACATTTGATTTTCCTACAGCTGAGATTATAATATCTGCTGTTTTTGTTAGATTTTGTGAGTTTGGAGTTTTACTGTCAATGATTGAAGGTTTGACATTGATTTTTTTTAATATATCAATTATTGGTTTGCCACCTGTTTCGCCTTTGCCGATGACAACGATTTTTTTGGATTTAAGCCAATTTGTCAAGGCTGTCAAGGTTACACCTTGACCAAGGCGTAACCTTTTGAAAACTTCTTCTAAAATCCTCAAAACAGCCAAAGCAATAGGAGGTTGGAATTTAGAATTTGGATGAAATCCGTCAACGTCTTTTTTGGTATTAATAGAATTTGTAATTTCTATAAGATCAATATGAGACGGTAAGGGCTGTTGAACTATAATGCCATGAACACTTCCTAAACGGTTTAATTCACTTAAGCGACCAAGCAATTTTTTCGTAGATACTGAACTTGGGAATTTAGAAAGCGAGGTTTTAATTCCAATTTTTTCTGCAGTTAGGATTTTTTGTTTTACATAAGCAATGGACGCAGGATCATTGCCGATCAAAATTATTGCAAGATGAGGAACAATATTTTCTGCTTTAAGTTTTTTTATTTTTGTTTTTAATTCTTCCAGGATTTTGTTGGCAATCTCTCTTCCGTCAATTTTCATTGCTGAGCTATTTCTTCAATGCAGGTAGCGGAACTTACATGGTCAGCTTTATTTGAGAATCTCATTAAGAACACTCCCTGCGTATTTCTGGAGCGCCTTGGTACCGAGGAAATTTCAAGCTTTACAACTTGGCCTCTTTTCGATGTAATAATTACATTTTGACAATTGACCGGGATTACTTGGGCAAAAACAACCTTTCCTGTTTTTGGTGTAACTTTGGCGACCTTTACGCCCTGCCCTCCTCTGCTTTGTCCCCTAAACTCCCCAGCAGAAGTTTTTTTGCCAAGGCCATTTTCCATTATGGTAATAAGATCTGCTTTGTCTCTTTTATCAATAATATCCATGCCGATTACCTTGTCATTTTCTTTAAGCCTAATTCCTCTTACCCCGGTCGCACTTCGTCCCATCGGTCGGACGGACTTCTCAGAAAATCTTATTGCCTTTCCTTCATGAGTTGTGAGGATAACATCGTTATCCCCTTCAGTAAGCTTGCTCCAAGCGAGCTCGTCTCCGCGGTCAAGTTTAATAGCGATAATTCCGTTTCTTCGAATATTCTCAAACTGACTTAAAGACGTTTTTTTAACAGTCCCGTTTTTCGTACTTAGGAATACATATTTTGCTTTTGATTCTTCGCCTTCGGCAGGTTTTCCCGAACTCCTGTAATTAATAAATGACTCGACTCTTTCATTCTGTTCAACATTAATTAGATTTACAACTGCTGTACCCTTGCTTGTTCTTTGAGATTCTGCGATTTCAAATGCTCTGAGCTGATAGACTTTTCCTTTGTTCGTAAAGAACAAAATGTTATCATGAGTTTGCGCATAGTGAATACTCAAAATTCCGTCTTCATCTTTGGTTGTCATTCCTCTTACGCCTTTGCCTCCCCTATGCTGAACGCGGAAACTATTCATACTCTGGCGCTTGATGTAGCCTGTATCTGTGATTGTTATAACTGTAGGTTCATTCGGAATAAGATCCTCATCTGAGAATTCTCCGACACGGCTTTTGAATACTCTTGTTCGTCTGGGATCTTGGTATTTCTCTTTAACAACCCTAAGCTCTTCTTTGATAACGCCTAATATTTTTTCAGGATGGGAAAGAAGGTTTTCTAAATAAGCAATTGTTTCTTTTACCATGATAAGTTCGTCTTCTATTTTTTGCCTCTCAAGCGCTGCCAAGCGCCTTAGCTGCATATCTAAAATCGCGGTTGCCTGAATATCCGAAAGTTTAAATTTAATAATAAGATTTTTCTTGGCATCTTCTTGAGTTTTGGATTCTCGTATGGTTTTTATAACCATGTCTATATGATCGACTGCGATTTTAAGCCCTTCGAGAATATGAAGCCTTGCTTTTGCTTGCCTTAATTCGAATTCCGAACGCTTGGTTACAATAGAATATCTGTGTTTAAGATATTCCTCGAGAATAGTTTTGAGATTAAGAGTCTGAGGAGTGCCATCAACAAGAGCCACGATATTTGCTGAGAAAATTGTCTGAAGACTAGTGTGCTTAAATAAATTATTCAGAACTTTTTTTGGTGCGGTATCTCTTTTTAGCTCAACTACAACTCTTATTCCATGTCTGTCTGATTCATCGCGCAGATCGGAGATACCTTCTATTTTTTTCTCGCGCGCCAGTTCTGCAATGCGTGCAACCATTAGAGCTTTGTTAACTTGATATGGAAGCTCTGTAATAATAATTGCTGATTTGCCATTTCCAATGTCTTCAATCTCCGCCTTTCCTCTTATTAATATTCTTCCCCGTCCTGTGGTATAAACATTTTTTATCTCTGCAATATCATAGATCGCGCCTGCTGTTGGGAGATCAGGACCTTTTATAAATTCAAGTAATTCGTCTACTGTAACATTGCTTGTCAGGCTCAAAGCTTTTGCCTCAGGAGATGTTTTTGTAGCTTTGGTTTTTCCAATCATGAAAATAATCGCGTCAATTACCTCGGAAAGATTGTGAGGCGGAATTTTGGTCGCCATACCAACTGCGATTCCCTCGCTTCCCATGAGAAGAAGATTCGGAAGTTTGGCAGGAAGATACAAAGGTTCCTGGAGTGTTGCGTCAAAGTTGGGAGAGTAATTAACTGTTTCTTTGTCCAGATCCGCAAGCATTTCAGATGTGATTGCAGCAAGTCTAGCTTCAGTGTATCGCATTGCAGCAGGCGGATCTCCATCGGTTGAGCCGTAATTTCCCTGTCCGTCAACCAAAGGATAACGCATTGAGAAATCCTGAGCAAGGCGAACTAATGCATCATAAATAGGCATATCTCCATGAGGATGATATTTTCCCATTACTTCTCCGACTATTTTTGCGCTTTTTGCGTATTTTGCAGTATGCGTGAGACTTAATTCGTGCATTGCAAAAAGAATGCGTCTGTGAACAGGCTTCAATCCATCCTTTACATCCGGAAGCGCGCGGGAAACAATGACAGACATAGCATAATCAAGATATGCCCGCTTCATTTCGAAAGTAATTCCTGTTTGCTTTAAAACTCCGATGTTCATACCATTAAAATTTCTAATTCTTAATTACTAATTTCTAATCAAATCCAAATTCCAAATTTCTAAAATTAAAAATTGAAAATTATTTCATTGCCTTTCTAATTTCTTCTAAAGCAATTGATTTTCCCTTCCATTCTCTAACTTTTACCCATTTTCCAGGCTCTGTCTTTTTGTAATTCTCAAAAAAATATTTGATTTGATCTCTTGTCTTTTGCGGAATGTCTGTGACGTCTTTGTAATCTTTGAATTTGACGTCGACTTTAGGAAGAGACACTGCGACTACTTTGTTGTCAATACCTTTCTCATCTTCCATCTCAAGCATTCCAATAGGACGGGACGGGATTACAACCCCCGGAACAACAGGCTTGCTTGATAGTACTAAGACATCAACAGGATCGCCATCGTCTGCCA
>JBBTXK010000153.1:0-3570 GCA_038062315.1 Patescibacteria group bacterium | reverse complement strand
AAACACATCCCCACTTTTGCTGGTTGATAGTTTCGGAAACTCGTGGACGGTTACTTAAAATATCGCTGAATAACGCAGAACGTTACGCAGAACGATATTTACTCTTTATTCCTTCTCCCTTGAGGGGAGAAGGATAGGATGAGGGTGAAGTAAGTTTAATTTTACTTTTTCCAAAACACCTTCTAGGTTGATGAATATGTCATTGTCCCAAAATCGAAGCACTTGGTACCCTTCTTTTTCTAACCATTCTGTTCTTTCTACGTCTTTTGTTTTATTTGCGTCCTCGTTATGTTGACTTCCATCAAGCTCGATGATAAGCTTTTTCTCAAAACATATAAAGTCAGCAATATAAGGACCTATTTGTTGTTGTCTTCTAAATTTGAATTCTTCTAGTTGTCTATTTCTTAGCTTTGACCAAAGTAGTCTCTCAGTCTCGGTTTGATTTTTCCTAAGCGTTCGAGAAAATTGAATTTTAGATGCACTCCTAATGATTCTGTCTCTTTTCATCCGCCACCCTCACCCTCGCCCTCTCCCCTCGAGGGAGAGGGAAGGATCTCAGTTCCGCGTTTTGTTCCGCTTGGTTCTGTGCTCACACAACTATCTTTTATAACGGAAAACGAACCGGTTTACTTCAATTCAACGGTAGCACCAGCAGTAGTTAACTTTGCCTTCGCTTCTTCCGCAGTCTTTTTATTCACCTGCGTCATTACTTCTTTTGGTGCGCTGTCTACCAAGTCTTTTGCTTCTTTGAGCCCGAGTGTTGGAACTAGTTCTCTTAAAGCTTTGATTACTGCAATTTTGTTTGCGCCTGAACTTGCAACAACAACATTAAATACAGTCTGCTCTTCCTTCGGCTCGTCCGAAGCCCCGGCTTGCGGGGCGGAGGCGGCCTGAGCCGGCGCCATCATCGTGGCTGCCGAGACTCCGAATTTCTCCTCCAGCGCCTTTACCAAGTCTGCAAGTTCCAAAACAGTCATTTCTTCAACTTGTTTTAAGAATTCTTCTTTTGTTAATTTTGCCATTTAATATCACCTCCTTATTATTCAATTAACGGATTAACGAATTAAGAAATTGAATCCGTTAATTCGTTAATTTTTTAATCGGTTAATTGGGATTTTTTACCTTCTATTGCTTTTAGTGTCATCACAAAGCTCTGTATATTCCAGTTTAGCGTTCTATGTAAGCTGTAGATTGGAGATTTCAAACCGCCAACTAATTGAGCCAAAAGAATTTCGCGGGAGGGGAGAGCAGATATTTTTATTACCTCATCTTCGCTTAGTATCTTTCCTTCTAAAATGCCAAATTTGATCTTCGGAAGATTAAATTCTTTGATTGCCTTGGCAATTTCTTTTAGAGGAGAAACAGGTTCGCCATATAAAAAAAGAGTAGCGGTAGGGTCTTCAAAAGAATTTTGAATTTTGAATTTTGAATTTTGAATTTTTAGCGCTAGCTTGAGCAGTGTATTTTTGGTTACAGCCATCTCTGCATTGAGAGGTTTAATTGCTTTCTTCAGTTTCTCAAGCTGCACATGGGTTAGGCCTTGATAGTTTGTGAAAACCATTCCTTTGGCGCGACTTGCTTTGTCTATTAACTCTGCTACAATTTTTTCTTTCTTTTGTCTATTTAGACTTATTTTCTTATCATTCATATAGTATTACCCGCCTAAGCTTACTTCTCGCCTTTTCATTACTTTTCGTAAACGGCTCGAAGAGCGCTGTTCGGCGGGTTGTACGCTGTTTGTAAATAATTAAGGTGTACAAAAAAAACGCTCCTAAGAGCGCATCAATAATTCAGAAATTAGAATCTAGAATTCAGAATTAATTTTATCCAATCGGCAAGACTTATTTTTATGCTTGCTGTCTTAGGATAGAATTATATTATCAAATTTAAGTTGCATTTGCAATAAGGAAAAGAGGTATTTACTATATCAACCATTTTGAAAAGGCAAAAAATGTGGATAAGTTGAGGAGAAAATTTGCTATAGGATTTAGTTTCTTCTATAACGCTAAGTTTATCCCAGGGGACATGGTAGACTTAAGAGTAACGTTTCTAATTTTCTCTTTTTTTATCGCCTCGAGGATACTTTCTATATTTTCAGATAGTTTTTTTGCTCCGAAGGAGATCTTGCCAACGGACAAATGCATAATTGGGAATTTTGCCTCTGTTTTGAAGTTAACTTGACCTTTTTTAAAGCTCGCTTTTAACTTTTCTGGGTCTTTTGTTAGGGTGCCATTTTTTGGATTGGGCATTAATCCTCTTGGGCCTAAAAACTTTGCAACTTTTGCTAATTTGGGCATCATTTGAGGTGCAGCTAAAAGCATATCGAAATCAATCTTTCCTTTTTGGACTTCAGATACTATGTCATCATTGGCAATTGCGACTCGAAAAGTTTTTCCTGTTCCATGAGGAAGAACTGTAGTCCCAGATATTCCAGGTTCGATAGTGTTAATGTGGAGCTCAACTGTTTCGTCAAATTTTGACCGCTTTAATTTCTCTAATAATTCAAGTGCGTCAGTTAAAGAATATTTTTTAGATCTATCTACAACTTTTGCTACAGTTTGGTAAGATTTAGAGCGAACTCGTTCTTTTTTCTTTTTTTGAACTTTCCTTACTTTGTCATTGCGGGAATCCTGAGCGTTAGTCGAAGGAGACGCGGCAATCCCCTGTGTCTGAGATTGCTTCCCTCTCGTTTCACTCGGGGTCGCAATGACAGTAGAATCTAATTTAGCCAGTTCTTCTTCGCTTGGGCCAACAGCGACTATACGCTCTCCGCCTTTTTGGCCTTTAACAAGCTTCTTGCTTTCGGCCTTTTTGCGAGCTTGTTCTTTTTGCTTTTTTTCGGCTTCGTCAATTCCAAGAGTCCTAACTCTTATTTTTCCCATAAATTTTCAGCTATTTTACCTCTACTCCCATACTTCTCGCAGTTCCCATTACTATTTTCACTGCGGCATTAATTTCAGTTGTGTTCAGATCTTCCATCTTTGCTTTTGCGATCTCTTCTGCCTGAGTTTTTGAAAGACTTCCTCCAAGTTCTTTGCCTGGTTTTTGAGAACCCTTCTCTTTACCAATAGCTTTTTTTATCATTTCAGCAACTGGCGGCTTTTTGGTAATAAAAGAGAATGTCCGATCTACATAAACAGTTATTACTGCCGGGATGATTGTCCCTTTTTGGTCTTTGGTTTTATCGTTAAAAGCTTTTACAAACTCCATGATAGGAAGCCCATGCTGACCAAGCGCAGGCCCAACAGGAGGAGCAGGCGTTGCCTCGCCGGCTTTGATGTTTAGCTTTATGATTGTTTTGATTTTTTTAGCCATATGGATACATTCGTATTAAAGCTTCGCCACTTGCAAAAAGTCAAGCTCAACCGGTGTCTCTCTGCCAAAAATTGAAACCAGGACGTTCAGCTTTCCTCTTGCCTCATCTATCTCATCCACTGTTCCTAAGAAGTCACTAAATGGACCATCAACAATTTTAACAGCCTCGCCTTTTGAAAATGCCGCCAAAAATAATGGCTCCTCAAGCTTCATGAATTTTTTAATTGCTTCAACTTCTTTGTCAGAGATTTGGCA
>JBBTXK010000152.1:0-3056 GCA_038062315.1 Patescibacteria group bacterium | reverse complement strand
GCCAAAGAAGTAGGGCTTATTGAAAAAGATGAAGATGTAGTGACAGGAGAGGAGATTGAGAAATTATCAGACGAAGAACTTGAAAAAATCATTTTAAAGACTCGTATTTTTGCCCGTAATAAACCAGAAGACAAACTTCGTCTTGTAACGTTATTTAAACAAATGGGGTACGTCGTTGGAGTTACAGGAGATGGGGTTAATGATGCACTAGCCCTAAAGAAAGCTGATGTTGGCATTGCAATGGGTGAGAAAGGTACAGATGTTGCAAAAGAAGCAAGCGATATTGTCCTCACTGATGATAATTTTTCAACTCTTGTCGGCGCAGTTGAAGAAGGAAGAACAATCTATAATAATATTACAAAAGCTGTTACTTATCTGATTACAGGCAATCTTTCAGAAATCGCATTAGTATTTTTTGCAAGCCTTTTGGGTATGCCAAATCCCCTTCTTCCGACTCAAATCCTGTGGATAAATATTGTTACTGACAGTGTTCCTTCTTTGGCACTTGCTAGCGACAATAGAGATCATGAAGTCTTAAAGCTAAAACCCAGAAATCCAAACGCTCCGATTCTTAGCAACCACCGGCTTATTTTTATACTACTAACTGGGCTTTCTTTGGCCTTTATCTTACTTTTAGTCTTTAAATTGTCTCTTGGAGTATATTCACAAACTCTCTCAAGAACCATAATATTTAATCTCCTTGTCTTCTCTCACATGGCTCTTGCATTTTTAATTCGGGGAAAATCAATGTTTAAGATAAACAAATTTCTAATAATAGGCGTTGTAATTACTCTTGTTTTGCAAATTATAATAACCACAACACCCTTCTTCCAAAACATTTTCCACTTGGGATTTTGATGCCCTTACTTATACACACCTTGACGATGTTCTACTTTGACTACTATTACCATACTTAACTTTGAATCAAATTGATAAACAATTCTATAGTCCCCAACTCTATACTTGTAATAGTTTTTAAGTTCACCACCCAATTTTTCTCCTTTGATAGGGTTTTCTTTTATAATATTAAAAGCTTTATCTATTTTTTCCTGAATGGGGATTGGAAATTTTGATACTCTTTTATTTGTCTTTTTAGGAATGTAAAAGAATTTAGCGGGCATGTCTCTTCTTTCCCTGTCTTAGCTTACGTTTTGCTAGATCTTTTTTGAACTCCTCCAATGTTATATACTCTCCTCGCGCTATTTCTTCTTCAGCTTCCCGAATATCATCCATGGAGTGTTCGAGCGTGTAAATTGTCTCCTCAAGAGAATCAAGATAATCTGGCGAAACGAGAGTTGCTTTAATTCTGCCTTTTTTTGTCAAGTCCACACGCGTATATTCCTCATAGACTTTATCAACAAGTTTTAGAAGATCTCGCCTTGCTTGTGTTACGGGGATTACTTGAGTCATATAATCAAAGTGTACACTTAAACGCTCACTTTGTCAATATGGATTTTGACAGCGTCACACTCCGGTTGTTATTGAGACATAACTCAATAACAGCGTAAACCCTTTAAGGAGCTCGAGTATGATACAATAATAAGTTCTATATTATCATGTATGTCAAAACCCAATAATCTCATCGCTTTAGTCTTGGCTATTGTTTTACTTATTATTGTGGTATTACCTATACTTCTTCTTGACCGCTTTGCTAACGAAGATAGAGATTATAAGTTAAGTAAGGAGATGCATAGACTAGGAAAAGAGCTAAGGGAATACAAAAAACAAAACGGAAAGTATCCAGAAACTATTCTTCAGATTAGAAATTCTGATAAGTTATGCGTAAATCATTTCTATACAAAATGTAGGCAGATTTTCTATAAGCCATCCAATGATTTTCAAGATTTTAAAATGGCAGTCCATTCATTTACTTGGTTGGTGCTTTACTATGATCCAGAAAGATTTATGACGGCTGAGGAAGAGAGTCAATTATCGCAACAGGCTCGGGAAAAGCTATACAAGAAATATGGAGTAATTTGCCTTGACCATTTTTTCTGTCCTACAGACGAAAAAGATTATAGAAAAGATAGAAAAAAATTTTCTAATCCTGACGAATGGCCAATATTATAAAAGTGCCTCGGGTGAATAATAGTGTCCCTTGGAGCTTAAGCTTTATGGGTTTTAATAATAACCTTCACCCCCCTCTTCCAAAACATCTTACATTTGGGATTTTAAATTGGATATAATTTGAGTTGAGGCATGGGAAAATCTTTTTTATTTCGAGTTACCAGTTGGCAATCTTCAGTTATGGCTGTTGCGGCAATTAAAGTATCAATTGTAGGTAAAGTAATGCCTCTTTCTTTATATTCCCACCTGAATTTCCCTGCTAATTCTGCAATTTCTTTAGTTATGTTTTTTATCTCTACTAAATTATAAAATCTTTGCAAGAAAAATTCTGCCTGTTTTTTGCTCCAACCAGCTCTTAGCTCAGCCACCGATAGAATTGAGGTAAATAAATTTCCCTTATCAATTAGTTTCGTAATAAGGTCGACTGCTTCCTCTTTCTTCTTAAAAAAATCCATTAGGATATCGCTATCTAATAAATAAGAGGTCATATACCCAAACGCTTCATTCTTTTCTCATCCAGGCGACGCATTTTTCTAACATACGAAACAGAATCCTTTATTTCTGTAAACGCGGGTGGTCCCTCAAGAAGTTCTCTAAACGCCCTATCTCTTTTCTCTTTTTCCACTTTTTCTCTTGTTGCGTCGGAAATAAACTTACTCATCCCACGAGACGCAACTTTTTTCTTAAGCTCTTTTACCAAATCACTTGGCAAAGAAACATTGACTCTTATATAATTACTTGTGCCATTCATAGTATATCTCCTACTACACAATAACTATACACAATTAACTACACACTTGTCAAGAAGAATTTATAATAATTTTTGTTGGTTTCTATCCTCACTCGTAAACTCCATCCCCAAATGTTCATACGCTGCTTTGGTGATGACTCTACCCTTATTTGTTCTTTTCAAAAAACCGATCTGGAGTAAATACGGTTCCACTACCTCCTCTATAGTTCCTATATCCTCAGAAATACTGGCAGCAATT
>JBBTXK010000151.1:0-2358 GCA_038062315.1 Patescibacteria group bacterium | reverse complement strand
CGAAGTGTAACCTGTAGAAAGCATAGCTGCATATGCAAAAATCCTCTTTTTCATAGCTTATATAAAATTATTTATTTTTTTCTAAACTCTCCTTGACAAGATTAGTAAGAAATTTTGATTGTTTAATAGCAGTCATAATTTTCTTCAAATCTTCACCTACTCTACTCATTTTTTCTGTATATCCCTCTTCTGACAACTCATCCCAAATAATTGCATCTTCCATATGTATATCCAAATTTTCTCGTGCGGCATCAATTTCTATCAGACTATTAGCGAGGGATTGAGCTTCATTATACTCTTCCTCATTAAGTTGAGAGACAAGCTTTATTCCTGATAACTGCTTTGTCAATTTCTTATCAGCATTAAGTTGTTCAAACTGACTTACAGTTCCTGCCATGCAGTAAATATCAAAATACAAAGGTATATTTAGTTCTGATATCTCTTTCATAATATTACTTTCTAAACAAATACCAGGATTCGCTTCATAATAATATACAGCACAATTAAATTGAAGTTCATACTTCTTAGCAACATCAATAAAATTTTGCTTATATGGTTTTATTATATCCAATAGATGTTTAAGGTGTTTTTCAATAGGAGCATTTTTTGGCAATGGAGAATCTAAAACCCATGAATTTTTCTTATTCATCCTTTTAATCTTCTTTTTCTTACCAATTATCCTATACTCACCTTTTATATGAACTTCTGTTGGGCTTACTCCAATTTGCTTTGTTATTTCTTCGGGATGACATTCAAACCCGCTTACTAAAAACCAAGCAAAATATCTATTTTTTAAAGCTGGGTCATTATACATATTTGATATTATAAATCATTTTTAATTAAAATCCTTTATGTTCAAATCCAAAGGTTCTCCTGGACCCTTACCACCTTTGGGCTTTTGATATAAATTACCTTTATCATCTTTATATATATCGTATCTCGATGAGTCTTTGCCTTTGGTCGCATGAATATCCTTATCTAAATATTTTTCAATTTCTCTGATCATACTATTAGGTACTTTTTTATCTTGCGCTGGATTTCTGTTGGGATCAAAATTTTTAATCTGAGGTGTATTATTCTTCGGTTGAGAACCTCCACTCGATCCACTGCTCTTAGTGTGTGAAGAATTGTTAGAAGTAGTCTGTTTGTTATTAAATGTATTTACTATGTTCTTTCCAATATTTAAAGCTCCAGTTTTTACTTGCGAAGCGAATTGACTAGCGCCATTCCATACGGTATTAGCTACTGTTTGTGTATTTTTTTGTCCTTGTGGAGTTGCAGTATAAACTGCACCCGCTCCTAAGAACGCTCCGACTGCCCACCATACTAAAGGAACAGCAAGAAAAGCTACTTTTCCGCTCGGGTCTGTATATCTCAATGGATTATTTAGCACATATGAATATCTGTTTAGCGATTGGGGATCGTAGACATTTTGGATGATATCATCCGGTTGGGTAAATCTCCTGATATGAGAATCATAGTAGCGTGCATTATAATAGTTAAGATTTGTCTCTAAATCTTTTTCCTGTCCTGTAAAGAGGAATTTACTTTTTGTTCCTCCTGTTTTAACTTCCCCCCATGGATCGTACTTTGTTTCTTCTACTAGAGTTCCTGTCTGGCTGGTCATGATACTGGTTGAACCAAGATGGTCGTTGTGGTAATAATTTTTTGTTCCATCAGGATTTTTCTTGGCGATCAGTTGATCATTGGCAAAGTAATAAGAAGTATTCTGAGTTGCGCTGTTTGATGCAAATTTGACTGTTTCATATCCGTCATTTGGTGAAAAAGTCGTTTTTTGCAAGGCTCCACTACTGTAATTTTTTTTTACCAGTCTATTGCCTTGGTAATCGTAAACATATTCAGCGATGGTTTGGCTGTTGCTGCAATTTTTGACTTTCTTAACCTGGTTTGCCTCGTTATATTCATAGCATTTTGTCCCATCAGAAGTCATGTCGCCATTCTGGTCGTAAGTGTAAGTGATTGCGGCGAGTGCCGGAGCCATGGAAGATATAAAGAAGAAAATGACAGTCAAGAACAAACAAAAGGCCCTGAGGGCAATTTTACTCACTACTCTATATATACCATCTACAAACGGTCTGTCAATAAGTAAAAACGTAAAAAACTCGTAATCGGATGGACTCACCACCTGAAAGGTAACAACTCACTCAAAACTACCATAAACAATAGAACCGTTAAATTTGTAAAAATGTTCCGTCTGCATTATCTAATTCTCTCGGATAAGTACTTTTTTTATTTTTTGGTTCTTCTTTGGAATCATACAATGAATCGGAGGCGGTAACGATGACGCCATACCCTTTACGGGCAGCCGCGCAACCGTAGGCAAGATCTTTCCCCATA
>JBBTXK010000150.1:0-3384 GCA_038062315.1 Patescibacteria group bacterium | reverse complement strand
CTTGATTCCCTAGATGCCTGTATGCTTTTAGTTAGTGCTTCATTGTATAATTTTTCACCTGCATCGTCGTCGGTAAGATCGGTATAATCAGATGCGCTTTCCCCCCCCAACGTATATTGTTAGAAGCACCAGAAAATCCACCTTTTTCATCGCTATGAAGGCCCGAGAGTTTTTCAAAGTCCTTGCCAGACAAAGTAATTGTTTTCGGCCCTTTTCTGGTCATTGCAATGTATTGTTTTGGATACTCAGGAGTTACGGGTATTTTTTTGAGTAAGAAATCCGGTACTCCCAAAGTTTCTTCTGAATCAGTATTATCGCCCTCAACTATAGCCGTTGCTTGCCTTTCAGCTAGAGATACCGTGGGCTTACCTTCTCTAAGTATTAACGCTCTAGTATCGACATAAGAAGCGGGGTCATTAGGCATTACCTTCGATCCAACTTTTATAAAAAATTGTCCGTTTTCCGGAACACTTGCTTCCCAGTCATCCATTATTTTGATATAAGACGCTTCTGCTTGCTGTTCTGCTTTTTGTACACCTTCTCGAGTAATCCGTTCATCGGGTTGGGATCCAGGTTGTTCCATAACTGGAATTATTGTTTCATACATTGATCTACGTGTTAACAGTTGGCAAAGGTTGGGCAAGGTGATAGTATGATAATACTACCAATTTCAAATAAACAAATAACCCAATCAATATCCAATTTAATAATGCAAAATAATAAAATTAAAGATATTCATGAAAGAATTTACCAATTTGTAATTCGTGTAATAAATTTGGTTAAAATTCTCCCTAAAACACCCGAAAACATTATTTTGATTAATCAAATAACAAAGTCTGTTACCTCAATGGGAGCAAACGATCAAGAGGCGGATGGAACAGATAGCAGGAAAGACTTTATAGCAAAGTACGCTATTGTTAGAAAAGAGAGTAAGGAAACAAATTATTGGTTGAGGGTAATTGCCGACACGAATCCAACATTTAAACCTCGCATGAAAGATCTCATGCAAGAAGGAAAAGAAATTGTTAAAATTGTTAGCACTATCATTTTAAATTCAAAACGCAAACAATGATTTTAGATTTACTTATTCTGCATTGATTTGTTTATTGGGTTATTGGTAGTATTGGGTTATTAATTTTATGTTTGATCGTTTTTTCAGCTTATTTTCCCACGACATTGGCATAGATTTGGGCACTGCTAATACTCTGATATGGGTAAAAGGAAAGGGGATTGTTATTCGGGAGCCCTCAGTTGTTGCGATGCACAAAAAAACTAAAAAAATGATCGCAATTGGGACTGAGGCAAAGAGAATGGTTGGAAAGACTCCTTCCTCAATAATTACTATTTCTCCGCTTCGGGGCGGAGTAATAGCGGATTTTGATGCCACGTCTTCTATGATTTCTCATTACATACAAGAGGTTCATGAAGTAGGCCACCTTCTTCCAGTCGCGTGGTCGCGTCCCAAGGTAGTTATCGGAATTCCTTCTTCTGTTACAGAGGTAGAGAGGCGCGCGGTTTGGGAGGCGGCACTGAGTGCTGGGGCAAGAGAAGCATTTTTAATTGAAGAACCAATGGCAGCAGCAATCGGGGAGAATGTATCAATTTTTGCGCCAACTGGGATTATGATTGTTGATATAGGAGGCGGAACTACAGAAATCGCAGTTTTGTCCTTGGGAGGAATTGTTGTAAGTAAGTCCTTAAGACTTGCGGGCCAGGATATGGATAAGGCAATTATTCATTATGTGAGACTGAAGCATGGTTTGATAATGGGTGAGGCAACAGCTGAGGAGGTAAAAATAAAAATAGGGAGCGCATATCAGAAAAGCTCAAAATCAAGGACCGACGAAGAAGAAAAAGAAAGTCCGAGGAATAGAATGGTGGTTGCAAGAGGACGAGATATAGAAACAGGTTTACCAAAAAGCCTTCGTCTTACAGAAGTAGAGATAAGAGAAGCATTATCTCCAGTTCTTGGCGAAATTATTGAAGAAATCGCGGATGTTTTGCGTGAGGCTCCATCTGAATTGACAAATGATATTCTGACCCACGGCATTTTGTTAACTGGCGGAGGATCAATGCTAAGGGGCTTAGATCAGCTCATTGTTGAGCGGACCCACATACAGGTTATTCCTTCTGATGATCCTTTGACCTCTGTTATCCGCGGAACAGGAAAGGTCTTGGAAGACGAAAAGCTTCTTGAGAGAGTAAAGGTAACGGGGGGGCTTAAGTAAATTTGTTCCGGCTTCTTCGAAAATTTCACGACACCGAAAAATGACTATCTACCTTTTTCAAAACATCCTCCCAGCCAGCAAACTGATCTGCAGAGGAAACGCCATATAGCTTCTTAGCATCAACCTGTTTGCTAATAGATACAGTTTTTCTTTCAACTCGGTTGAGTCTATTATCCTCAATATGTAGTGAAATCCTGTCATAAGAATCCTCAAGCATACAAGTAAAATCTTTAGATCCAAACAATTCAAGAAATTCAATCTTTCCACTGTTTTTAACATCTTGCCCGATAGGTTGGTTGCCGTCGATCACATAAAAATAAGGACCATCTTTCTCAAACAAAATTTCTACCATATCCAACTCTTCGTCTTCTTTTACAATATCTGAGTCAGATTCTATGAATATATCACTTATTTTACCGTCGCCATTATAAAAAACCGCACAACGGACGTTATCCCCAAGCGGCTTAGAAAAAGAGAGTGATTTTATATCTATTCTCCCAGCCTCGGTATATTTAGTGCTAGATACATTAAACATATCTGATGTTCCATCAATTTTAGTAATTCTAATTTCTTCTTCCAAAATCTCAGCTAGGATCTGAGTGGGTAGATCGTCTCCTCGTAAATGAGAGCTTCTTGTAATGGTACGGACTATGCCTAAGGTGGGAAAAGTATCTTTTTGGCGAAAAATAGTAGTATTCTCCTCTGAAAGTATAGATTTTTCAACTCTTCTTGTAACACCTGTAGTTGGATCTGTGACTTCGGATGCAAAAACTGGTTTTCCATAACTATCTTTTTCTATTGACATATTAAGAGGGAATTATATCAAAAAATCATAAATAACAAAGCCGCAAATTCAACTTGCATCCAGATAGCTCTATAAGATTGGTCGGCTTACAAACATGGTTTGCGTAAGTTTGGGCATTTAACTTTGTGCAACGGCCGTTGAGGGAAATTAAATGTCCATGTTTAAAAGTTGTTCGGTGGATTTAAATTTAAACAGCGATCGTTGAATGAAATTAAATAAGTTGGCTAATTATGGTTCAACACCATGCTTTTCTATATATTCGAGTCTCCAATTCTTGATTAGCTCTGCAAGCTCTGTTTCCTTTGGCCTCATGATCTTTTCCAACTCATTCTCTACTTGTTCGTTACTCAT
>JBBTXK010000149.1:0-1865 GCA_038062315.1 Patescibacteria group bacterium | reverse complement strand
TTATTTATGAATTCATGTCGACGCTCAATCCGCAAATAACTTATTCCTCTGCTGAATTTTTAAACTTATTTGGCAAGTATCAGAATAAGCATAAAATAGATAGCATCACAGCTGCTGCTTATAGAGTCGGAGCTCCAATTTTCTCTCCTGGTATGGCAGATAGTGGCTATGGGATCGCTGCTTACTTACTCCGTAAGGAGAAAAAGTTACATATTATCTTAGATCAATTTAAGGACTTCGAGCAATTAGGGAAGATTGGCGACAGAGCAAAAAATACTTCTGTTGTTTATATAGGAGGAGGTGTTCCAAAAGACACGATTCAATTAATCAGCATAATGAAAGATTTAGGCAGAGGAGGTTGTATTTGATGCGCATTTAGATGTTAGAGATGAATATGATGATTTAAGAATGATACATGCAACCTTCCCAAGAAGGATAATAGAAAAATACCCTAAATTGAAAATAGTTCATATCGGCTCAAGAGCTGCAACAAAAGACGAATGGAAATTCGCTAGTGAGCACCAATTCTCAGTTATTACTACGAATGAAATCTTAATATCTAATAATTTCATGAATAAATTAAAAAGTATATTAGTAGATATCGAATCAGTTTATATTTCTATTGACCTTGATGTTTTAGATCCAGCTTATGCGCCTGGGGTAGCTAATCCTGAAGCTTGTGGAATATCAACACACCAACTTTTAGACTGTTTGTATCTATTAAAAGAGAAAAACATCAAAGGCTTTGACATAGTAGAGCTCTGTCCACAGTATGATCCGAGTGGTATCACAGCAATAGCAGCTGCAAAATTTCTAGCAGAATTATGTTGTTTAATCAATCTAAAATATAGAAAAATAATTGCCTAGCTTACTTTTTAATTCAGTCTATTTAAAAGATGTTTAAAACAAAAGACGTTGAGTCTTACAGAGAAACAAGAGGCAAAAAATACCCCGAGAAAAATATTGATTAATAAACTATGGATTGGTTTTATATAGCACTTCTCTCCCCTGCCCTTTTTGCTATTGTTATCATAACAGGTGATAACAAAATCCACTTGAAAAGCAACAAAGTTTACTTATATCAATACTATCTAGTATTGAGGGTTGGTAAGGATAGTTTATTATAACATCTAGCCAGCTGGAAGGATAAAAGTACGTCTATTTGTGCTCATACGCTTTCAGTTTATTTTCAATCTCTTCCCCAAAAAAAATTCTTGATAAAGCTCCGCTGTATGCTTTTCCCATCTCTGTATATTTCAATTTCCCATTATCTTCGTAAATCATCTCAGTATCTCTTAACGCCACTAATTCTTGATTGAATAAATCCTCAAACTCTTCGCCAGCTATTCCCTCTGATGACATTAATCCCAAAATTATTCTTGCCCGTTTCTTTGTATCAGGATCAAGAGAATATCCGTCAATAGTGGGGAACTGACTCTGATCAATTTTTTCTCGCCATTGATGAATTGAATAGTTTATTAATTTCGTGCTTACGGCATACGCTGTAGAATAGTGAGCATTTGGGCCATAACTTCTAGCTCCTGGACCAAAACCGATTATAGGAATACCACTATATATATCTTCTCCTTGTTGATACCCCCAGCTATTGCCTCTTGTCCAACAGGTTAGGTTCTTACGTTTGTATCCATCGGTTCTTAACTGTTCATCAGCAATCCCTGACCATTCGTATATTTCTTGTTGAGGGATTTGGGGTAATATTCCATGTTCTGCCATTTTCCCAAATCTTGTGACTGGTCGCGTCATATCTTGATATAGTGTTATTGTATGAGGGCTTAATTTTCTTATTAATACTATATATTTTAAAAATGTCTGGCTTGATGATGATGGTAAGCCTAATATCAGAT
>JBBTXK010000148.1:0-11121 GCA_038062315.1 Patescibacteria group bacterium | reverse complement strand
TCTTTTACAAAAAATTCTTCCATCATTTTTTTGAAAGTTGCATTGCTTTTTCTTCAACTTTTTTAGCAAGACCTTTTTTGTATTGGATAAGTTTTTTTTCAAGTGCCTTATCGGAAGTTGCCAAAATTTGCACTGCCAAAAGTCCTGCGTTTTTTGCTCCATTTATTGCAACAGTTGCAACAGGAATTCCAGACGGCATTTGGACTACTGAGAGGAGCGAGTCTAGTCCGGAAAGTGATTTTGTTTGGATTGGAACACCAATAACTGGAAGAGGTGTTAGGGATGCGACCATTCCGGGAAGATGAGCTGCCCCTCCGGCTCCAGCAATGATGACCTTAATACCTTTTTGCTGAGAAGAATTTGCGTAATCAAACATTCTTTTTGGAGTTCTATGTGCGGAAACAATTGTTAATTCGTAGGAAATTTTAAACTCATCTAAAATTTTTGCCGCATCTTGCATTATTGACAAGTCAGAGTCAGAGCCCATGATGATTGAGATAAGCGGCGTATTGTTATATTGTTTCATTGTTAAATTGTTATCATTTTTCTCGCCTTATTTACTTTTTTTAAACATTTCTTAACGTCGTCGCCTACTGCCGTAATATGGCCCATTTTTCGATTTGGTCTTGATTCTCTTTTCCCGTAAATATGAATGGACACTCCATGAATACTTAGTGCTTTTTCAATGCCAACTGGTGTTCCTTTTCCATTTTTCTCACCCAATATATTTTTCATCACTATGACTTTTGATGTCAAATCTGTTGAGCCAAAAGGAAGTCCAGTAATTGTCCGTATGTGTTGCTCAAATTGGGATGTTACAGAGCCCTCAATTGTATAATGGCCTGAGTTGTGGACGCGAGGAGCAATTTCATTGACAAGTATATTATTTTTTTTGTCTAAAAACATTTCTACACCAAAAACTCCAGATCCTTCTAAGTTTTCTACAACTTTTCTTGCCAGCTTTTGAGCTTTGACATATTGTTTTGTTACAATAGGAGCAGGGGCAATAACAGTATCGCAAATATTATCCTTGTGTATTGTTTGTACGGTTGGATAAGATATTACTTCTCCTTTTATGCTTCTTGCAACCATTACGGCTAGTTCTTTTGAAAAAACGACAAATTCTTCGACATACAATTCTCTATCTTTCAGCTTTTCAAGTCCGCGATCAATGTCCGTCTCTTTTTTAATAATCGCATTTCCTCGTCCATCGTACGCACCATGTCTTGCCTTCAGCATTAGGGGATAGCCAAATGACTTCCCTCCTATTAAAATATCTTTTTTGAATGAAACATTTAAAAATCTTGCTGTTGGTATTTTATGTTTTTTTAAAAATTTTTTTTGTTTTAGCTTATCGCGAATAATGCCAAGAGTGGAAGGCGCGGGATTAACAATTTTCCCTTTTTTCATTAATGTATAAAGCGCCTTGTCGTTGGCAAGTTCGATTTCAAAAGTAATAAAATCAGAATATTTCCCAAGCTCCCTTATCGCTTTTGGGTCTTTAAAGTCTGCGACAATTTGCTTGTCAGCAACTTGGCCAGCTGGACTATGCGGAGTCGGATCTATAACCGTGACATAAAAACCTAACTTTTTCGCAGCTTGAGTCAACATTTTTCCAAGCTGGCCCCCGCCAACTATTCCTATTCTAACTGGATAATTCATTATCAATTTTCTTAAGAAATGTAAGGCATGAATTTGGGGCTAGCCCGATATGTTTTTTGGGATCAAATAATTCCTGTAATTTGTCTTTTTTTACAAATTTATTTATAGTTTTATTATTTTTTATAAGTTCAGCTAAGGGATTGTCAAGGCCTTTTTGTAATTGAGCCCATGCTTTCATTGAGAGCGTGCGTAAAATTTCATGCACCTCCTGCCTATTGGCACCATTTTTGACTGCCTCCATTAAAACTCTCTCTGTTGCCGCAAAGGGAGCGTATGTATTGAGATTTTTTTCAATATTTTTTTTGTTTATTATTAGCCCTTCCAAAATATTTATTGCACTTGTTAGCATCTCATCTGTTGCTAAGAAAATTTCTGGAAGGTATATTCTTCTTGCTGCAGAATCATCAAGAGTTCGCTCAAGTATCATATTTGAAGCATTTTCTGTGGAGATATTTGCTAAATTTATTACAATTCTTGCAAGAGAACAAATTTGTTCAGATTTCCATGGATTTTTCTTAAATGGCATGGCAGAGGATCCTATTTGTTTTTCCGAAAATGGCTCTTGCCATTCGGAAAATCCCGGAGACTGCATTATGCGAACATCAAAGGCAAATTTGTGTAAAGTTTGTGCTACTCCCGAAAGAAAAGAGGCAACAAAATATTCTATCTTTCGAGGAGCAACTTGAGAAGCAATATCAATAGCATCAATACCCAAATTTTTCATAATTTCTTTTTCAAAATCCTGCACTTTATTATTGTGCTGCAATAGAGTCAAATAGCTTGCAGAAGTACCAACTGCGCCTTTTATTCCTTTTCCTTTTAATTCTGATTTAACAAAACCTAAAAGTTTAATATCCATTAACAGATCCTGAGCATACAAACAAAACCTGTATCCAAGAGTCGTTGGCTCCGCGGGTTGAAGATGCGTATATGCCATGCAGACAAGGTCTTTGTATTGTTTTATTTTTTTGTAAAACTCGCTGAGAAGGTTTTTTATTTTTTTTTCAATAATCGCAAGAGACTCTTTTATCCTTAGTGCATCTGCGTTATCTTCTATGTCCATCGATGTTGCCCCTAGATGGATTTTTCCGCCTCCGATTTTTGCTTGGGAGGAATATACCTTTATTTCTGCCATTAGATCATGACGAATTTCTTTTTCTATTTCCTGTGCTTGGTCAACATCAATGTCATCTTGATGTTTTATCAAATCATCAAGTTCCTTTTTTGAAACAAGCTTTCTTTTATACTGAGCTTTTGCTAGCTCCACCCAAATCTTTCTCCAGAGTTTTCTCTTGTAAACCTCTGACCAGATTTCTCTCATTTTTTCCGAGCCATAGCGCCATGTAAATGGAGAAAGATAGGTTGAGTAATCAAAATTTTTCATCTTAATTTAACACAAACTTTCTTATAACATCTGCAACGCCATCCTCATCAACAGTTGGGGCAATGTAATCTGCAATTGCTTTTAAGCCATCTACTGCATTTCCCATTGCGACTTTTAGTCCGCAAGCCATAAGAAGCGGCATATCATTATACCCATCACCAACACCGATAATTTCGTGAGTATTAATTCCAAGTAGTTTTGCAAACTGTAGAATCCCATGTTGTTTGGTTGCATATACATGATTAATAATGATGTCGTATTTTCCATTTTGCCAACTAGATACTTTGTGAATCACGATTGTTGGAATATGTGAGATTTTGTCAATAGCATAATCTGCAGTTTCAGACGATAAGTGTTTCGCAACAAGATTAAATAATTTTTTTGGCTTATATACTGTAAGATCGGCCACATCCTTTCCATCATCATGAACAAAAAAAGAAATATTTATATCTTTGAAAATTTGGCTTATTGCAAAAAAATCTTTATTCTCTATTGTCTTTTCCCATAATGATTTCTGAGATTTTGTATCAATAATTTGTGATCCCCCGTTAATAATGGAAGGTCCTGAAAGATTTAGACGGTCAAGAATATGATTGAGAATAAAATATGGCCTTGAGGTTGCAACTCCTACATGAAGAATTTTATTTGCTTTTGTAACAGCTTTTATGACTTTCTCTGATGGCACGCCATCTTTTTTGTTGGGGATAAGAGTACCATCTACGTCTAACATTAGCGCTTTGTATCTTTTTCTAAATTTTGATAATTTCATTTCTCTCTGGCCCTGTTGAAACATATTTTATTTTTATTCCTACTAATTTTTCTATTTCTTTTAAATAATTTTTTGCCTCAATCGGTAGGTCATTGTATTTTTTAACTGCACGGATTGGTTTTAGCCAGCCTTTCATACTTTTGTAAACTGGCTTTACAATTGATAAGAATTTAGAATCTGCATCAAAATAATTAACCTTTTTTCCATTCAGAGTGTAGTGAGTAGAGATTTTTATGTCTGAGAAAGAATCCAAAATATCTAATTTTGTAATCGTAAGTTCTGTAAAACCATTAATTAAAGAAGCGAATTTAAGAAGTGTTATATCTAGCCAGCCGCATCTTCGTGGCCTTCCTGTTGTTGCTCCAAACTCATTACCTTTTCTTCTTAGCTTTTCGGAAGTTTTATCAAATAATTCTGTTGGGAAAGGTCCTTGTCCAACACGAGTTGTATATGCTTTGACAACACCGATTACTCTATCAATTTGATTGGGTGGAATTCCAGCCCCGTGAGTTACCCCGCCAGAGAGAGTTGTTGAGCCTGTTACAAACGGGTAAGTTCCCCAGTCATTGTCTAAAAGAGTACCTTGTGCTCCCTCCAAAAGAATATTTTTTTTATTCTTTAGAGCAGAGTGAATTATTGGAAAAGGCTCCTTAATAAAGGGTTTTATTTTGTCTAATAAATGAAAAAATATTTTTTCTATTTCTTTTTGAGAAAGCATGGATGCTCCAAAAGCCTTAAGAATTTTGTTTTTTATAAGAAGCTGAATTTTTAGTTTTTCCCCAAAATTCTTTTTGTCCAAAAGATCTCCAATTCTTATTCCGTTATAGCTTACCTTGTCAGCGTAACAAGGCCCAATTCCACGTCCTGTTGTTCCGGTTTTCGCTTTGCCTTTAGCATTTTCCACAACTTGATCCAGTATCTTGTGATAAGGCATTATTAAATGGCAGCGTGGAGAGATAAGTAATCTATTTTTAACTTTTATACCCTTTTTTTCCAAAGTATTAATTTCGTTAGCCAAGACTTCGAGGTCCAAAACAACGCCGTTCCCAATTATTGATTTCGCATTTTTATTAAAAATGCCAGATGGAATAAGGTGCATCGCGAATTGTCCGTATGCATTTACTACTGTGTGTCCAGCATTATTTCCTCCATGAAATCTTATTATGTAGTCTGAAGATACAGAAAGATAGTCAATTATTTTTCCTTTTCCTTCGTCCCCCCACTGAGCTCCTATTACCAAAGCTACAGCCATACTTTTGGATTCTAATGTATGAAACTAGGAAAAGCAATCCCTAGTCCTTATCCCATGAGCAATCTGCAAACTCCTTATTGCATCCGCAATTAGTTCTTTTTAAAAGAGAGACAGGAATTTTGTCTATCAAATCAGCTCATATTCCGCTATAATAAAGTTGATAATATGGGTGAATCAAACGTCGAGGGAGCAAAGAAGTGTAACTAGATATGTTAGGAGGGAAGGCGCATTACTTTAATACTGTACCGTATTAAAGTATTTTGAAGCTGAATTACCAATGTTTTCATTTGTGAAACACAAACGATTTACCATTGAAATTAACAGAACTCCTCAAGAGATTTTTGCTTTTACAACCAATCCTAAAAATACTCCTAAATGGGTAAACTCAGTAGTTGAGGAGAAGACAAACGAATGGCCCGTAAGATTGGGTACTGTTTATAGAAATCAAGACAAGAGCGGCAATTGGACAGAGTATAAGGTAACAGAATTTAAAGTAAATAAAATGTTTGTCTTTTCTAAAAAAGACGGGAACTATCATGTTAGATACGTGTTTAAGCCGATCGGAAAAACTGCTACGGAACTTGAATACTATGAGTGGATAGAGAAGGGAGAACTAGAAGAGCCGTTTACGTTGGATATTTTGGAGAAGCTTAAAACCATCTTGGAAAACGAAAAAATGTTGAAGTGGAAAATAGGCGCAGTTGAGATTTTTCAAATTGTTGAGATGGAGGGAGGAAAACTTATTCAGGATTCTATCCTAAATGCTACGCCTGAAAATATAAAAAAGATTAAATGGTTATATCCTAATTTTGCAGATGATAAAGGAAATCTTAAGGCTTTAGTCCAAAGTTTTTTCATAAAATCAGAAGGTAAAAATATTTTAGTAGATACATGTAATGGCAATGGTAAGAATCGCCCAACCTGTCCTGATTGGGGCAATTTACAAACTGACTTTTTGGAAAGGCTAAATGATGTCGGGGCTAGCGATTCAGACATAGACATAGTTGTTTGTACTCATCTGCATTTTGACCATGTTGGTTGGAATACTAAACTTGAAAATGAAGAGTGGATGCCCACATTTCCCAACGCCAAGTATCTTTTTGTACAGAAAGAATACGATTACTGGAAGACGATACCAGACAAAGAAGTCGAGGATGACAAACTTGCCTTTGACGATTCAGTAATACCAATAGTGAAAGCTAACTTAGCGGAATTTGTTAGCTCAGACCACAAAATAGACCAAAATCTCAGTCTGATACCAACTCCCGGTCACACCCCTGGCCATGTCAGTATAATGATTGAATCTCAGGGTAAAAAGGCAATCATTTCTGGTGATTTTATTCACCATCCTTGTCAGATTGAGCATCCTGAATGGAGCATGGGAGCAGATGCCTTACCAGAGAAAGCTTTAGAAACTCGCAGGAAAATGCTAAAACAATTTGCAGACACGAACACTCTCCTTATTGGAACTCATTTTGCAAATCCGGTAGCAGGAAGAGTAATACATTCTAAGAATGCTTTTAGTTTTGAAGTCTAAATATGAGTCTAAATATGAATGATGAATTGGAAAAGATAATTGAGCAAAGCACTTTTGAGATTCAGAAAGGTAGCTACATCTATGCGAAAGTAAAATCAATAGCTGATCTCAACAAGCACTTCATGGTATCCAGAGATAAAGATGAGATAACAGTTGTTACTAAAGAAGAAAATATAGGAGATTTAGATTTAATTGAGAGAAACAAAGATAGCTACAGCTTAATAGCTTTAAATGTTTCCATGCCATTTTATTCAGTTGGATTTTTAGCGGCTGTAAGCGGAGCAATCGCCAAAGCAGGCATGAATATCCTAATTGTATCTACTTATTCCAAAGATTACATTATAGTTAAGGAAGATAGGCTAGAAAAGGCAAGGCAAGTTTTATTGTCCCTAGGTTTTAATGAGAAGAAATAATTTAAAATGTAATCTTATCTCATGGAAGCGGAGACAGCATTAATTATTATGGGACATTGCTTTTTAAGCTAAGGTGTGGCGAGGCATAGGTAACAAGTTACGAGCGACAAATTCCCATGTTGGGAAAAGCTACAGTAATGTAGACTAGCTGACTAACTGATCCCATCTTTTCGGTGGGGTTTTATTATGGCAATAGTCTCTTTACTGCCTCCTTCTCAAAATAAATTACGCAATTAATTTCTTATCTTTTTAAAAACACTCCTCCAGTGGTGAGATTTCAAAATGAAGTGGTGGAATTACGCTTGGCGTGATACAATAGGCCGACCTTTCCCATGAAAGATAAAAAGACAATAATTGTGGGCGTAACAAGCGGGATTGCAGCGTATAAAACACTTGATCTTGTTCGATTATTAAAAAAAGATGGAGCTGACGTTTTCGTAGTTATGACCAAGAGCGCAAAGGAAATGGTTCCAACATCGAAATTTGAAAAAGCATCTGGGAATAGGGTCTATAGCGAACTTTTTGAAAAAGGATTTGACTACAGGGATATTCTTAAGATCCGTCTTGTAGATCATATTAATTTGGCAGACAAGGCAGATATTGTTGTGGTTGCGCCAGCAACAGCAAACTGTATTGCAAAAATTGCTCACGGTATGGCTGATGATTTTTTAACAACAATGCTCCTGGCAACAACAGCTCCTATAATTGTCTGTCCATCTATGAATGTCCATATGTGGGAGAATAATATTGTTTCAGACAACATCAATAAGCTAAGATTGCTTGGATACCGCATCATCGAGCCGGAGGAGGGACAGCTTGCCTGTGGATACCAAGGAAAGGGGCGGCTAGCGCACACCCAGCACATAAAAGACGAAATATACTCAATACTTAAAAAAAGAGAACAACTCAGAGGAAAAAAGATTCTAGTTACGAGTGGATCAACGATTGAAAAGATAGATGATGTTAGATATATTGCTAATAAAAGTTCCGGTAAAATGGGGGTTGCTATTGCCGAAAACTGTTTCCTGCAAGGTGCCGAGGTACTTTTAGTGCGTTCAAAAACGTCAGTAGCTACTCGTTATGACATCAAGCAAATAGCATTTGAAACAGCAGATGAATTGGAGAACATTCTCAAAAGAGAAGTCAAAAAATACGACATTTTGTTTCAAACAGCAGCTGTTTCTGATTTTACGGTCGATAATGAAAATAAGGGTAAATTAGATAGTAAAAAGAGTATTACGTTAATGCTTTCTCCTCGAAAAAAAATCATTAAACAGATAAAGAAATGGCATCCCAAAATTAAACTTATTGCATTTAAAGCACAATGGGGTTTGGATAAAAGAGATGTTTTGTCAATTGCGCGTGATAAGTTTAGGGAGAGCAAGGCAGATGCAGTTGTTATTAACGACGTTAGTAAAAAGGGCAGAGGATTTGGAGCAGATACAAACGAAGTTTTTGTTGTAACAAAAAAGGGTTCAGAGAAAAAAATTCCGCTTGCAAAAAAACAAGATGTTACGGCATCAATAATTGATTTTTTGGTTATGGAGAAAATTTTCTAGCTTTTTTATAAGCTGTATTTTTCCATCGGTATCATTCCTTGTTTTAAGATGTTCAATAGTGGGTTTTTCGAAGAGTTTTATCATGCTTTTAACATAGTTTTGATCGAGATCGTCTCTTTGTAATAGACGCTTTTCTCTTAATACTTTTTTAGTTTGTACGAGGATGAATCTTGCGAAAGGCATGGCTTTAAGAAGTTGCTTGCGGTATTTCTCTTTTATAAATGTTTGTGCAACAACTAAATTTTTTTTAGTTTTATGCAATTGCAAAACCTTGTTTATTAACCTTTGGAAAAATACATCGCGCATAGAATCATTAAAAAGCTTTTTTTCTTTTAGCGCTTTCTTCATTTCATCTGTTAACTGATTATCGCCATCGTAGAGATAGAAACCGAACTCATCTTTGAGAAGTCGGCCAACATAGGTTTTGCCTGCCCCCGGTAATCCAAAAACGATAAATAACATAGAAAGCATTGTACCAAATTGGAAATGTTAGTGGTACAATACGCCTACCATGGATGATGTTGTAAGAGTTCGGGAGAGAATAGATATAGCTTCACTCATTCAAGAATATATCCCTCTTAAGAAAATGGGAAGGAATTTTAAAGCTAACTGTCCTTTTCATCAAGAGAAGACCCCATCTTTTGTTGTTTCGCCAGAGCGGCAAATTTGGCATTGTTTTGGGTGCAACAAAGGCGGAGATGCATTTACATTTCTCATGGAGTATGAAAAATTAGAGTTTGTTGAGGCTTTAAGAATTTTGGCGAAAAAAACAGGAGTAGAGCTTCGTGAGTCAGGTTTTGATAGAGGAGTTTCATCCAGAAAAGAAAAAATTTATACATTGAATAAAGCAGCTTTGGACTTCTATCATTTTGTATTAACAAAACATAAAGCTGGAAAAGCTGCGCTTTCATATCTTGAAGAAAAGCGAAAAATAGATCCCCGACTTATAGATACTTTTATGATTGGATTTTCTCCAAAGGACGGTAGTTCTTTATCGAACTATCTTATCAATAAGAAAAAATTTAAAAAAGAAGATTTGATAGAAGCAGGTCTTGCTTTTAGTTCCGGCTATAGAGGTCCTTCGACAGGCTCAGGACGAGCAAGCGTCGCTGATTTTTTTAGAGGTAGAATTATGTTTCCGCTTTTAGATCATAGGGGAAATGTTTCCGGATTTTCAGGAAGGCAAGTAGAGGAGAATACTACTTACTCCTTCAGCGGAAAATATATCAATACCAGAGATACAATTGTCTACCACAAAGGAGAGATGTTTTTTGGGCTCGATACAGCTAAAGAGGAGATTAAAAAATTGGACAAAGCAATTGTTGTTGAAGGAGAATTTGATGTGATTTCCTCTTTTGGTATTGGTATTAAAAATGTAGTTGCGGTGAAAGGAACAGCACTAACTACTAGTCAAGCATCTTTAATCAAACGCTTTACAAGCAATGTTTGTCTTTGTTTTGATCAAGACGAGGCAGGTTTGCAAGCAACAAAGAGAAGCTTATCCTCTCTAGAAAAAAAGGGATTAAATATAACAGTTTGTGTAATTGAGAACGGTAAAGACGCAGATGAGGCTATTAAAAATGATTCCCTGTCTTTTAAGAAAGCTATCAAAAATGATGTTGTTGTTTACGATTATCTTTTGTCTAAGACGCTTTCTGCCTTAGACAGAAATACAGTTCCCGGAAAAAGAAAAATAAGTAGTGAGTTCTTACCGATAATCTCTAAGATTGAAAATGAAATAATAAAAGAACATTACCTCAAAAAACTAAGTGTAGAGCTAGACGCATCTTTGGAATCTCTTGTTGGTGAGATGGAAAAAATAGAGAAAAAAGAAATCATAAAAGAGAATGTGGTTTCTGTTAAAAAAGAAAAAGGGACAAGACGGGAAGTTTTGGAAGAGTATCTTATATCCCTTATTGTTCAGCACGAAAATCCAAAGATAGTTTTAGAAAAAACATTAAATATTCTTTCCGATTATGAATTCGAGACAGCCTCTTACAAAAAAGTAATTGATCAATTGCTTAATTATTTTAAAGAGCATACTATATTTGAGAGTAGATCTTTTTTAAAGACTCTGCCAGAGGAACTTTCCTCCTCGTTTGATACATGCTTTTTGTATCCTTTGCCTAAATTCGAAAATCAAATTCATTGGGAGAAAGAGGCAGAGAAGGTTGCAGCTGATCTTAGGATATTATTTCTTAAAGATAAAATAAAAGAAATTTCTGTGAGACTTAAAACAGGCGAAAAGGAAGAAGATGCTAAAAAAATAGAAGTTCTGGAAAAGGAGCTTTCTTCCACAATACATCTTTTATCAAATGGGTGACTTGTGATAAAATATAACTCCCGGAGGGAAAGCTATGAAGAAATCTGTGGATATTCTTTCAGATATTGTTGCATCTGCGAAAAAAAGAGGCTACATTACGCAGGATGAAATTTTGGCGATCTTTCAAAGGCCTGAAGATCATTTACCTGAACTAGATAAGCTGTATGACAAGCTTCAAAAAGCGGAAATTGATGTTTTTGAATCTGTTGTAAGGGATCAGGA
>JBBTXK010000147.1:531-4858 GCA_038062315.1 Patescibacteria group bacterium | reverse complement strand
ATCATTCGGAGGTTGCAGCAGGTAGGATTGTCACGTTTCACACCCACTCGTCTCTGTTACTCTCAAGTCCTGTTAATTAAAGACCTGCTTTTAATCCCACATGTGGGTAAAAGATTAAAAGACCAGCGCTTGCACGTTGGAGCTTACGCTCCGTCCCCGGCTTTACACCTGTCTGGACTTTCCTCCCTAAAGTTAAGCGCTTGCGCGCATACTTCAGGGTAGCAGACCTTCCTCCTAGAGCAAGCGTATTTTATCAAAATCTATACTCAAAAACAATCTTCTAGCTACTCGCGCTGGAATAGTGTCTGATCGAGTATTGCCAAAACTTATAACTTCCATAGAGAAACACAACGCCAATCAAAAGAGCGATAAAAACTGATTGTATGGATAAAAGCCCCATAAGCGCCTTTGATGGAAAGGTTATCATAATTCCAACTGGAACTACAAAGGTTATAAGCATACGTACAGGTTCACGATATATATCAATAGGCACGCGGCCCATGGCAGTAAGATCTCTATACATCCAAAGCGCATTGTCAATCTCGGTAGTTATTACACAAAGTGCCACTACCATAACGTGAAAAGAAAGAGCAATAATAAATGCATTTATTGTCAGAACTAGATACAATAATACTCCTACAAACGATGCTGCCTCGATCTGGACTGCTGCCACAATTACAAACAATACCGACAAAAACAGCATCGGCACATCTAGTATATCGCTTCCACCGAGAAGGGTCCTAAAAAGAGGAGATAAAGGTTTGGCAAGAAAGTAATCGAATTCACCGGATACTACATAAGAGCGAAACCTATAAACTTCGCGCATAAAAAGTTGAGCTGCTGTGTCTATAAGATTAAACGTGGCAAAGAAAAAAATAACTTGCCAGAAAGAATACCCAGCAATCGTGTTTGTTTTTGAAATAAGAATCACAAGAAAAAAGAAGAAAAACGCAAAACGCAATAATTTCCCAATTACAAATATCACTGCACTTAGCCATGAAGACAGCGCGATTTGTGTTGAGCGTGAAGACATAATCCACCAGATTTTTAAGTATTTCTTAAAACGCTTCATTTCTATTTGTGTCATCCTGAACTTGTTTCAGGATCTATTCAGAAAGGATTAGAGATGCCGAAACAAGTTCGGCATGACAGAGAGAGATTTATCTCCCTTGTGCCGTGTATATCAGTAATCCTTTCTTCCATACGTATTGAACAATCATGTATAACAACATTGTCCAAAATAAAGAAATCGTAATTCCAGTAAAAATCTCTATAATTGTTACTTGACCAAGATATATTTTAATTGGAAAGTACAAAAGATATGTAAAAGGCAACAATTGAAAGAAAGAAAAAATGAATTTTGGCAAAATATCAAGTGGGAAAAGACCTCCTGCGAAAAAATTCAAAAGAATCATAAAGATAAATCTTGGCGCCCATACTTCAGGACTCCAAAATCCGATGAGCCCCAATAAAAAATTAAACAAAAAGTACATGATCAATGCAAGAATTATTGCAAAAAATGTTAACAAAAGATACAAACTCTCTGTCTGAATAAAAAGTGGAGGCCTAAGGATGGCAAAAAGTAAAGATAGCTCAACAATAGCAAAAATAATATTCATGGTCTTATCTCCAATGTCTCTGGCAAACCAGTAGAAAAAATAGTTTATAGGCCGAAGCAAAAAATTTGAAAGATTACCACTGTTGATCTCATCTCCAACTGCATGTGACCTTGAAGAAAGAACAATTGAGCTTACCAATGATGTACCTAATATATAAGTAAGCATTGATGTTTGATTGTAGCCAAAGATTGATGTACCAGAAGGTATAAGAGATGCCCACAAAAAATAGAGGGTTAAAATTTGCAATATCGAACGCGCTCTCCACATGACAAAGTTAAGCCGATAGATAAAAGTCTCATCCCATGTTAGTTTGGCAACGCGGAAGTATTTATTCATTGGTTCCTATTGAAAATTTGTCTAATAATGTCTTCTATTGGAGGATCCTGAATTGTTAAATCTTCAATAGTAAATTGCTTCAAAAGCATTGAGGTTACTTGGCTTATTTTTTCATTTGGCGATGTTAGAATAAGCTCTGGGTATTGGAAGTTCAAAACCCCGTCTAAAGCTCGAAGAGCGCTTTCATCAACTTCTTTTTTTAAGATAATCTTAATAAGTTTGTATGGAGAGTGCTGCTTTATAAGTGAACTCAATACTCCATCAAAAATAATTTTTCCTGAAGATATGATGATTATTCTTTTGCAAAGACTCTCCACGTCCTTCATATAGTGGCTTGTAAGAATGATTGTAGCGTGATGGCTTTTATTGTATTCTTTTATAAAGTCCCGCAAAGCCTGCTGCATAACTACATCAAGTCCCAAGGTTGGCTCGTCAAGAAATAAGACTTTTGGAGAATGGATAAGGCTTGCAATAAGCTCCATTTTCATCCTCTCGCCCAACGATAGCTTACGCACTGGAGTTTTTAGTAAATGATCTACTTTTAGAAGAGCCGATAATTCAGAAAGTTTCTCATTAAACTTCTTTGTAGAGATTTCATAAATCTCTTTATTCAAAATAAAGGTCTCAAGTGCAGGCAAATCCCACCACAATTGATTCTTCTGCCCCATCACAAGAGCTATTTGTGATAGAAATTCATATTTTCTTTCCCAGGGAGTAAAACCAAAAACAGATACCTTTCCACCGGTCGGATACAAAAGACCTGATAGGCATTTTAATGTCGTTGTTTTTCCAGCTCCATTAGGCCCAATGAATCCGACCAATTCTCCCTCGCCTATAGAAAAAGAGATATCGTCAACCGCTGGTATTGTTTCGAATCTTCTGGAAAACAAAGATTTTACCGATTCTAAAAACCCAGGCTCTTTTTGATAAGTCTTGTAATATTTTGATAAATGGGAAACGGAGATAACCATAAGACACTAAAAACCACTATTTACTAGTATACCACTAATAATTAGGGCGCTTCGTGTCCCAGGTTTTTGTGTTTATTCGTGTTAATTATCTTACTACCTTTTTAAGCGTCTTACCGGGTGTAAACCCAGGAGCATTTCTTGCCGCTATTGTTATTTTCTCCCCAGTCTTTGGATTGCGGCCAATTCGCTCAACTCTTTTACGAACAGAAAAAGTACCAAATCCCGTAATAACCACCTTTTCTCCACGTTTTAGAGAATCACGAATAGAGTTAATTACAGAACCAACAGCTTCTCTTGCGGCTTTGTTTGTAAGATTTGCTTTTTTAGCAACTACATTGATGAGATCTCTTTTCGTCATTTTGTTACACCTCCTTCTGGACAGAACAATTAGATTAAAAATACAATGAAAACACCAAGAAGTCAATATATCAATCTTATAAAAAGCTACTATTAAGAAGCATCCGAAGAAACAGCGCGAAATTCTCTGATCGCGGTAACTTTGACCTCTCCTGGAACAGCTAAGGATTTACTTACTTCTTCTCGTATTTTTTGTGCGGTTATGATAGTCTGGGCATCATCAAGTCTGCCGGGATCAATTATAACCCTAAGCTCCCGTCCTGCTTCAAAGGCATAAGCATCAGAAACTCCCTCATAACTTTTGGCTATTTCTTCCATATCTTTTAGTCTTTTGCCATATGCCTCTACGTCTTCATAACGAGCACCAGGTCTTGCCCCTGAAATGGCATCTGCGATATAGACGATGACTGACTCTATTCTCGAAAAAGGCTTATCTTCGTGATGTTCCGCAACACAATCAACAATACTCTCCGGAATATTAAAACGTTTTAGAAGCTCTACTCCCAACTTCACATGACTGCCATCCCCAACAATCACTTTACCTATGTCATGGAAAAGACATCCCAGCCTCACAACATTAACATCTGCTCCAATTTCTTGTGCGATATGCACTCCGATTTTTGTTTCTTCCAAAGTATGGGTAACTAAATTTTGTCCGTAAGAAGTTCTAAATTTAAAGCGACCTAAGATCGAAAGAAGGTCAACTGGCAAATTAAAAACCCCAATTTCGTGTGCGATTTTTTCTCCTTCTGCCAACATCACTCTCTCAAGTTCCTTCTTTGTTTGATTTACAATCTCTTCAATTCTAAATGGCTGTATTCTTGTGTCCTTCAAAAGCTTATCCAAACTCAGTCTGGCAATCTCACGCCTCACTGAATCAAAAGATGAAAGCCTGATTATCCCTTCTTCATCCAAATCAACATCTACCCCAGTTGCTTGCTCAAAAGCCCTAATATTGCGCCCTTCTTTTCCAATGATCCTTCCTTTTATTTCTTCATCAGCAATTTTGATGGTTGAGACTGTGTATTCGGCAATAAAATCCAA
>JBBTXK010000147.1:0-521 GCA_038062315.1 Patescibacteria group bacterium | reverse complement strand
GACTCCATGGCGCATGCTATCAACTAAAATTTCTTTGGCCTTCTTATCAGCGGTTCTTTTCGCCTCTTCTTCTTTTTCTTTAATAAGTTTTGCGATTATTTGGGCCTCTTTTTCTCCTGTTTCCTTTAGAAGTTCTTTTTTTGCCTCATCGGCAGTAAGACCAGATGCTTTTTGAAGCTTTACTGAATATTCTTCTTTTTTCTTTGCAAGGTCTTCCTTTTCTTTCTCTATTTTCTCTTTTTCGCGTTCTAATTTTTCTTCTTTTTCGAAAAGTTTTTTCTCAAGAACGATTAAATCCTGATTTTGATTCATAATTTAAGACAAAGGAAGTAAGGGTTGTTTTTAAACCCTTGTAGAATTTATGTGGGAGCAAAAAAGCAACTTTTTCATAACCACATTCTCCAATTCCTATTGCCTGAAATAATTATACTACTTTGTCTAATGCTTCGTCAACTACGTTTAGTTTCTGTTATACGTCTTCTGAATTGTCTCTTTAAAACGACACCTCAACTGTCCTAGAC
>JBBTXK010000146.1:0-13032 GCA_038062315.1 Patescibacteria group bacterium | reverse complement strand
TTTAGTTTTTAAGTCATACCATAGTCCACCATCTATAGTTACAAGTTTGTTATTAATTACTGTTACCATACCTCCCGTATTACCAGAACAGTCTCCAGCTGCAATTTGTAATGCTTTTACTGTACCAAATATCGTCTCCACATATAAGGGATCACAGTTTAATATCTCAGTATGGGTACTTGTATAGGTTTCTCGTAGTGACTCTCCATGATAATCTCTAACTTTAACATAAATGTATGAAGGAACAGTTTTACTGTTGACTATAGAGTTAACAGTTACGGTACTGCAAGCTGTATCATTATTACATGTAGCTTCAGGAGGAATCATAAAGGCAATCCCATTATTTGCAACTGCTTTCCATCCTGAAGTTGATATTAAAGGTACAGATTTAATTGGAGCAATTGTTGCCTCAGATGGCATGGGTGTAGATGTAATTGTTTGTGTCGGAGAAGGTTGGATAATTGTAGGAACTAGTTGAGGTGGAGGTTGAGCAATTTGATTCTGGTTTGCACCAAGGATATATCCTCCCACCCCAACTGCTACAATGAGAAGTATTGCAAGGACAATAATAAATGGCTTTGAAGAACGGGGTGAATTTTGCGAAACTAATGGCGACTGGTTAGGACTATCGGAATTATTCTCCATTATAAAGATTGTTGCATAGAGAAAGTTTCCTGTCAAGCGGAGAGATTCTGGACAAGCCAGAATGACGATGACCAATCCCCCACAATTTCCCGCTCGAGCAGTAATTTGTGATTTTGTGATTTTGTGAGTTCTTTGAGTAAATCTGATAAAATACGACGATGGGAAAGCTTATCCTGTTGTTTATTGGTCTAACAGCAATTTTAGCCATTGCAATTTTAAATTTAGTGGGTGCGAAACCTGAAGGCAATCTACTTACTGCTTCCCCAACTCCAACTCAAACTCCAACGCCAACACCTCAACTCATTCTTAAACAACCTGCAACTAGTAAACTTCTAGAAAATAACTATCATATATTTCAAACCTTCAACAACTGCGGGCCGGCTGCACTTTCTATGGCACTCTCCTACTACGGAATAAATGAAAGCCAGCAAAAACTCGGGCAAGATCTACGGCCTTATCAAATTCCAAATGGAGATAATGACGACAAATCTGTTACGCTTGAAGAATTGGCGGAAAAATCAAAAGAATATGGGTTTGTGCCTTATCATCGCCCAAACGGAAATATCGAGATGATAAAATATTTTATTACCTACGACATACCGATAATTGCAAGGACTTTGACTAAAGCAAACGAAGACATCGGTCACTATCGTATTATAAAAGGATACAACGAACAAGCGGCTGAAATAATTCAGGATGATTCATTGCAAAACAAAAATCTAAGATTTTCATATGATGATTTTAACAAACTATGGGAAAAATTTAATTATGAATATTTGGTCCTGGTCCCTTCCGACAAAGTTGAAATTGCAGAACAAATCTTAGGAGAAGATACAGATAAAAAAACAGCGTGGCAAAAGGTCCTTCGGCAGGTCTTCGACTCCGAGGTCGCTCAGACTCGAGGAGCTCAGGGCAAGCTGCAAGAAAATCCTAACGATATCTATATGAGGTTTAATCTTTCAGTTGCGCTTTACAACGTCGGAAATTATCAAAGGTCGGTTGAAGAATTTGAAAAAGTCGAACACCTTCTCCCCTTCCGAACGCTTTGGTATCAAATAGAACCAATTCTAGCCTATTATGAATTACGAAATTACGACCGCGTTTTTGAAATAACGAATCGAATCTTAAACAACTACAACCGTGCCTTTTCTGAACTCTATATACTAAGAGGAAATATTTACAAAAATCAAGGGAATATTGAGATGGCCCGCTCCGAATACGAAAAAGCAGTTTTCTACAACATTAACTTAAAGCCCGCCCACGAAGCCCTAAATTCTATCTAGTTTTGGCATTTTTGAGGACATTCGTCTCTGAGAGACTCAGTCTCGGAGAGCTGAAATACTATATTGTTTCCTTTTTGTAAAAATTATACTAGAATTAAAATATGAGCCAGAATTTCAGACCGGTCAAATGTCTTGGCTATGAATGTTATCCGCCAGGTGAAGAACCAAAATCTTTCAAAAAAGGTGATTTTATTCTCACCCATGGAAGTGCATGGACTAGCAAACTTATACGCTTTGGTCAGAAGTTAAGGTTTCATGGTGTTGATGCCAAATATACCCGCTGGAATCACTGTGCTCTTATTATCAACGCCAATGGCGAGATAGCGGAGGCATTGGGCGCCGGGATTAAAAAAACAAATATCTCTAAATACAAACAAAATGAATACTTCCTGGTAAGGATTATAGCCTCCGATGAAGATCGAGAGCAAGCTGTAGCCTTTGCTCTTTACTCTTTGGAAGAAAAATATGGTTGGATTACTATTTTGAGTGTTGCAGTTTGTCTCCTAACAGGTCTTAAATTTAGTTTTGGTTTTGATGATGAAAAGATCTGCTCGGGACTTGTTGCGCGGGCAATGGAAAGAACATGGGCAATATTCAACAGAACTCCTTCTCATATCACTCCTGCAGATCTAGCCAAATACTATAATGTCGATCCAACGAATCAGAAAGAATACTAGATATTAAAGTCTTATTTAAGGTATCTATCAAAAAATTCGACTGATCTTTGCATCGCGGTACCAAAATTTGATGTTATATCGTGATCATCCCCAGGATAAATAAACAGTTCAACCTCTTTCCCAATAGTCTTTAATTGCTCATTAAGTTTTCTGGAAAACTCTACCGGCACCGAACCATCTTCCTCTCCATGATGCAGCTGAATTGGGCCTGAAATGTCTGAAAGATACGAATTTGCAGAAATTGAGTTCCAAAACTGCGGATTTTTCTCCGGCTCTCCATATCTTTCTATCAAGCTTTGCCTCCAGCGCCTTACCCCGCTTGGTAAGGGTGGGGGCGTAAATGCAGACGCTCCTCGTCTCCAATTCCGTAACAAATCAGTATAGGACGCAACCACTCCTCCCCAAATCACCCCTGCCTTTACATCGCGGCTTACAACCATATTTCGGATGGTTATAAATCCGCCCATTGAATGCCCCCACATGCCAATCCTATTGGCATCAACAATTAACTTCTGACTGTTAACATTTAACGGGTCTTCCAGTTTTTTTAGCGAGGAAACGGCGTTTAGAACATCTATAGTATAGCCGTTTGAGCCGTACCCTCCCAACGCTGTGCCTTCTGAATTTCCGTGCCCTCTATAATCTGGACGCAAAAGCACATATCCATTTCTTGAAAATCCGTCTGTATAGGAGATATACCGCTCGGTCGTTTTATACTGAGATGGAGGAATATAACCGTGATTAAACACGATTGCCGGCCAACCCCCAACTGGTCGCGTGCCATTTGGAACAGTTAAGAGAGCGAATATTTTTAGTCCTTCGGATTTATATGAAACAATGTAACGCTGATAGTTTGAACCAGGCCCTAATGTCTCCCCAATTACAATTTCACTTCCCGGATATTCTCCTTTTCGCAAACTTTCTATAGAAAGAGGGTGGGAGTCGCTTTCAACTCTCCCTTCATCCCCTGGCATGTTTAGCTGACTTGCCGCATTTTCCGCAGTATCAGTTTTTTTCTTTGCTTCAGTTGTTAATAAAAAATAAACTCCAGCAATAAAAAACAAAATAATTACAGCTCCTAAAAGTACTTTTGATTTATTCATAGTTATTTCAGGGCAAATTTTTCGGTAAAAATTTGCCCCCTGTCTGCTTTTTCTTTTATAAGGATCTTTTTAATCGCCTCCATCATATTAATCGGGCCAACCAGGAAAAATTTTGCTGATTTAAAATTAGGAACATAACTTCTCAGAATATTAGAATTAATATAGCCTTTATGAAATCTCTCTTCTCGCGGCGCTTTTTCTGAAGACAAAATATAGGCGGCATCAAACCAGTTAGATTCTTTTTTTAATTTCTCCAATTCTTCATAAAAAATTAGATCCGATCTTTTCCTTGCTCCATAAATAAGCAGTGTCTTTTCTTTCTTTCTTTTTGCTTTCATAAAACTCAACATGCTCATAATTGGAGTTATACCAATTCCGCCCGCGATAAATACAAAAGGTCCTTCCATTCCTGCATTACTAAAAGCTCCAAATGGGCCTTCGATCTTAGCCGTATCCCCTACTTTTAGCCTATTGAGGTTTCGCGTAAAGTCACCTGATTCTTTGATGGTAAAACAAATTGTGTTACCCCGGGGAGAAGAAGAAATAGTAAAATGATGTTCTTCAGAAGAAAGAAATTGAGAGCAAAATTTTACAAAAGCAAATTGCCCTGGATAAAATAGAAATATTTTACCTCTTTGCGGCTTTAAATAGATACTTATTACATTCGAGCTCTCTTTAGCTATTTTGACAATTTGATATAAGCTGTTCCTCAAAAGCCAATGTCTTATGCCATATCTGTAGAGAATAGCTAAAATAGCAAGTATTGCCAAAAAAATCCACCAATAAAAAAGAGGGCTTAGGGTAGCAATATCCGGCCCCACGAAAAAACTATGAATAAATCCAAAAACGATTATTAAATAAGCTGTCTTATGAATAATTTTCCAGTGCTCGTAGTTTAGTTTTAGTCTATTTTGATAAATTGTCAATAGAATAGTCATAATAATTAAAAGCAAAGCAAAAATTCCCAGCCAATGAAAGAAGGTAAAAGAAGCCAAAATAGTCTTATATGATTCCCCTTGCAAAATTGCTGGCCCAAACATAAAGGTGGGATGAAGAACTATAAAAAGGAGTGTCAATCGGGCGTTGACTGAATGTAAGCGCAGGATTTTATCAAGCCCTACCCCTTTTTCCAACACTTTAATTCGAGACCCCATACAAAGCTGCAGTGTCAGGCCCGTTAGGGATAACGTTCCGAAAATCTGCCCTAAAGAATAAAAAGACAAACCAGAAGTTCGTGACATCAAAGTCAAAACTCCCCCTATCAGAAAAAATAAAACATACAATACTTTTAATAAAGCTTCTTTCCTAGGACTATACAACCTCATATTTTTCCCAGAAAATAATTATATACTGCTTTTGATATTTGGGCAATCCGCTCCTTAGCTCCCGGCGGATAATCGCTTTCTGAAAAAATGGCTATAATATAATCCCCATTTTTCGTGTAGATAATTCCAGCATCATGTGTTAAAAAATCTATTTCCCCTGTCTTGTGTGCAACAACTGTACCATTTGGCAGATATTTAGGGAGCTTTTCATTGAGCTTTTGCATCTTAAGAAGCCCAATCATTTTCTCTGTATATTCTTCATTTGCAAGCTCGCCTTTATACAATTTTTCCAAGAAAAGGGCAATATCGCTGGGCGTCGATCTTGGGGCATTACCGCTAATTTTTGACTCTTTAAAACCGTACTGCTCTAAAAATAATTTTACATTTGACAGGCCAACTTTCTCGCTAAGGAGTAACGATGCGTAATTATGCGAAATAGTAATCATTTGTGTTAGAGCGCTGTCTACTGTTAGGCTTATTGCGCCTTTTGTCAATTCGCGCGAAAAAGAATCAATATCAAACTTTTCATTTAAAGCCGATACTTCTCCTGTCAATGTTTCGTCCTCAGTAAGGGTACGGTTTTGAATTTGTTTAAAAACTGTAGCCATAATCCATAATTTGTAAAGGCTGCCAGTTTTATATGATTTATGGGAATCAACTGAATATGCTTCTCCGGTTTTGAGGTTTTTTATTGCAATACTATATGTTCCCCTTGATCCCTTTAGTGCATTTGCGACAGTTTGTGCAAGGTCTACTCTTTTGGAAATTGTGTGAAATGCATAATAACCAATAGCAAACATAATGCCTAAAATCAATAACAGCTTTAGCGCGGTTTTTCTCATGATGGATTCTTATTCTACTAAATTATTCCAAGCCCCAAAAGCCCAATAATAATAAGGTAAATCGCCACAAGGTAACTTAGGAATTTTGGAAAAATAAGTATTAGAATACCAAAAATAAGAGATGCTAATGGACTTAAGTTATTTATGCCAAACAAGTTTATCACCCCCTTTCCGAAGAAGAAGTTTCGAGGACTTCTCTTACTCTGTCAACCATTTCATCAAGAGTAGTATTTGCTTTAAACAAATAATATGCCGGATGATCCTCGACTAATTCCGAGATTTGTCCATCGGTGACATCAAAATTTGTAATAATAATTATCGGAACTTTTTCTCCCCACTTATCTTCTCTTAGTTTCTTCATTACCATCATTCCGTCCATCTTTGGAATTTTGATATCAATAAGAATAATATCTGGATGATTCAAAAGAGCGCTTCTTAATCCTCCTTCTCCATCCTTTTCTGCACTTACCATAAACCCTTCTTTTTCAAACTTTGCTTTGTAGATCGCAACCAAAGACTCGTCGTCTTCAATCAACAATAAATGAGGCATAATTGCTTTATACAAGAAATTCCTCTAGTATTCAAGTGCCAAAAAGGTATATTATATTTATTATGAAAGCTATTTATTGGATTATTGATTACTATTACGATTTTATTGGAAAACTACTCATGCTTGCCCACAACAGCCCTCCCAAGCATTATTTAGACCATGTTAGTAAGAATAGGGCGCCAATAATTCTAATTCCAGGAATATCTAACAAGTGGGGATTTCTAAAACGTTTGGGGGACTCTATTTCTCACCTCGGCCATCCAGTCTACCCAGTAACGGAGCTAGGATTCAATCTTTTGGATATTCCAACATCCGCAAAAATTGTCAAAAGAATCGCTACCCAAAATAATTTGGAAAACGCCATTATTGTTGGACACAGCAAAGGCGGAATTATCGGAAAATATTTTCTCATACACGAAAATAAAGACAACAGAATAAAAGGTGTAATCGCAATAGCTGCCCCTTTTTCCGGTTCTAGAATTGTTCATTATTTACCCGGAAAACATTTTAAGGAACTGGCTCCAGAAATCAAGATTATTAAATATATGAATTCAATTAGAAAAGTAAATGCAAAGATAATTTCTATTATGCCGGAATTTGACAATCATGTTTGGTCGGAGAAAAAAAGCTATTTAGACGGAGGCCTAAATATTGAGCTTGCCATAAAAGGCCACCACAAAATTGTTTTTGACAAAAAGGCAATAGAAAGGATAATAGAATTAATAGGAAGACTTAGGTAATTTTTTGGAGAAGTTTGAGATATATTGACAAAAGTATTCCAATCTGAGATCATAAAACCATGAAACAATTACATTCAAAAGCAATCTGGCTATTCTTTTTAAATTTTACTGTGATATCTCTATTTTTGGCCTTTTTCGTTGGCAGCTTCATAGCCTTTATATTACTTTCGATCTCATTAGAAGGTAAAAGGGTTGAGCTTTATGAGTTTTGGGCGTTGGTACAAATCACGCTTATGTGGGAATTTGTTTTGTTTTTGCTTTTTGTTACTATCTCCTACTTTTGGGCAAAGTTATCGTACAAATACTATAAATATGAACTGCGAGAAGATGGATTTAGAAAAGAACACGGAGTTATTTGGAAAAAGTACGTAACTATTCCATATGAACGAATTCAAAATGTTGATATCTATAGAGGTATTTTGGCTCGGCTTTTGGGACTTTCTGATCTGCAAATTCAAACAGCAGGCATGAGCGCCACAGTCGGACGCTATGGAATCGGTGGCGCTGGTGCCGAGGGTAGATTACCAGGTGTATCACGAGAAGAAGCAGAGAAACTTAGAGACGACCTGATTAAACGCGCTCGGGGATCAAAAAATCAAGGGGTTTAAATCCTTCATCTCCAATCCCAAACCAATCCATATTGCGATCGCTGAAACAAAGGCCGTAAAGTTTTGCTAAGTGTGCAAAGTAGGCGACGCTTCGAAGAAGCTAGTGTTCTTGTGGCGCCGACTTTCACTAGCTCGCGAGCTTTCTGTACTTTTGTCGACACAAAAGTACAGAAAAATATAATTAAGATCCTGAAATAAATTCAGGATGACGCGTTAGGAATTCTTGGGTTTGAAGTTAAGGGAGATGGAGTTAATACAGAATCTTTTGCCTGCAGAATGTCCTGAGCCCGCCGAAGGATTGGTTGGCCCGTCATCGAAGACATGACCTAAGTGCCCTCCGCAGTTTTTACATAATACTTCCGTTCTTTGCATCCCAAAACTATTATCATCTCTAAACTCAACATTTCCTTCAAGACTTTTGTCAAAACTAGGCCAGCCGCACTCCGAATCAAACTTTGTATCTGAAGAAAAAAGCTGCTGTCCGCAGGCGCCACACATATAAACTCCTTTTTCAAAGTTCTTATAAAATTTTCCTGTAAAAGGCGCCTCTGTTCCTTTCTCTCTCAAAACATTGTACTCCTCAGGCGTTAGCTTTTTCTTCCAATAATCCTGCGGCATATTTTTCAAACCATTTACATCATTCATATGTTCTTTCGCTTTTTTGAATTCTTTTCAAGCCAATCCGCTATTTTCTCAACACTCGTATTTTTTACATCCACTCCTACCATAAATTTTATTATTTGCTTATGTCTGGCTATTAAGTCGTATCCATTATCAAATAAAAATTTCATTGTCGAGAAATATGCCGTCCTTTTATTACCATCTTCAAATGGATGATTTTTAACAAGGGAATGTAACATAGCCGCTGCCATCAGCCAGATAGAAGCATAAAGAAATGTTCCACTGAATTGAGCTTTTGGCCGTTCTATTGCAGAGTGTAACAATGTAAAGTCGTGGATTCCTTCTCGCCCGCCACCAACTTCAAGCATCCTACTGTGGATTGCTAATACTTCATCTATTGTTACAAATCTCACTTTTTAGCAAGCTCCCGAATTGTATTCTCATACTTTTTAGTTATTTTATCCAACCATTGTTTAAACTCGGGTGTTAAAACAGACGAAGTTTTCCCATTGGTACGAACTTGTAAAATATCTATAGAGGGATCTACATCAACAAAGACTTTTTGCCCAGCCTTCAGTCTGCGTGCTTTTACAAAATGTTTTGGTAGAGTTATAGCTAGTGAATTACCAACTTGCATGATTGTTTGTTCCATAGTTATAACATGTTATAACAAATTAGACTCGTTGTCAATATGCCTACCGATAAATCCCAAAGTCTATCGCTAGTACCTCAATTGATTTCTCTTTTCTTTTCTGAAATACTAAAACTGATGGACAATACAAATCAAGAAGTCGCTTCACCGCCACAACAGTTCTTTAACAAACAAACCTCTATCCCAAATAGCAAGTATGCAAAACTATTTATTATCTTATTGATATTGCTTTTAACGATTGGCATATCTGCATACTTCTTACAATCCAGAACCTCACCAATTACCAATGTTAGCCAAACTGAACCGCCAACTTCTACTGCTTCATTGACTCCAACAATTCTCCCATCACCAAGATCTACTATAACACCGACACCCCGAACTAAAAAATTAAACATTGAACAACTCAAAACATACATCAAGGAAGCAAAAAATATTGGTGAAGTAAAAAGTCATTTACAACAATTCCTAAATGAATATGATATGACAGTTCAAATAGATAATTTTAAACATCCCAGTTATGCTGAGATATCGCCTCTTGATGCTTTAGATCTGGGTAAGCTTACAACCTATTCTCTTTTATTTATCAATGAGTGGAAGAAATATCCAGCTGACTATGTTAAGAACTCACGCATTGCTGGAATAGTTCTGGGTAAGAATTTGCGCGTAAGTGGCACTTCTCGGGCGGCAATGCCTGATTCAGAGTCAAAATTATTATATTTAGATATTATCGATTCTTCAAATACCAACTACGTTCAAGGAGTTATCCATCATGAGTATTATCATCTGATTGAATATAATTATTTTGGCTCTTTTTACTATAAGGACCCCGTATGGAGCTCTTTTAATGATCCCACATTTAAGTATTACGGTAGTGGTGCGGATGCATATGCTGACAGTAATTATACGGAAAAAGAACATCCCGTTAAGGGCTTTGCAAGTTTTTATGCACTTTATGCGCTCGAAGAGGATAAAGCCGAAACCTACTCCTATATCATGAGATCCAACTTTTATAAGAAGCTTCTTGAATGGATCAAGACAGATGAGATATTAGCAAAAAAGGTTAACTATTTGAAACAATTTATGAAAGATCATTCTCTTGAAATAGACGAGGATTACTTCACCAAAATTTCTCTATAAAAAATTTTCGTGCTCCCACTTAACAAGTGGGAATCTACACAAGTGGGAATCTACAAATGGCGTTTATAGAAGCTCAGGCTTCTCTGAACTGCCAAATCCCATCCGTCTGGCATTAGGTTGTGGTCGGAGTTGGGATACGTAAAATACTCTATATCCTTTTCCAATTTTTCCAAATCACCAACAAGCGTATCAGACCATTTTACCGGAACTGCTTCATCCTGAATCCCTTGATGAATCTGCAGGGGCGCTTGAATCCATGAATAAAAATTTGTTGGAGAATATAATTCTATGTCATAATCTTTCTCGAAATTCGAAACTGCCTTCCGAAGAGCTTTCCCATGATCGGGAATATCATCTATATAATAAAGAATTGAATAAGGAAAAGGTTTTGAGACAGGCGCCCAAGCAACTGTCGGGTATTTTTTACCGCTTATAGCTAAAGTCGAAAGAGCTATTTGTCCACCATTACTATGTCCCCACAGTCCAATTTTTTCTTTGTCCATTTTTATTTTCCCAGAATAGCTCGCAGATAATCCCTTATTTAAATTCCCCAAAGAAGCAAGAAGGCTTAGAATTGTTGTATAAGTTTCAAATCTCTCTTCCATAACATCAGTTGCGGGATTATCTGACTCTCCATATCCCAAGAAATCAGGAGCAAGCGTTATAAAACCATTCTGCGCAAAAACTTCTCCCGCCCTTTTTGTCCCAATTCCTGTTTCGTAAATTTCACGCGGAACAAAACCCCGAAGCATTATAATAACAGGATAGACTCCCTCCTCTTTGGGAACATTCATTAGCCCGCTTACCCTCCTATTTTCTTTTCCATTCAAATTTCTAGTGCCAAAATAAAATATCTGAGAAACATATGTATCTTTCTCGTCTATCAATCTTCCAAGCGTAATGGAATTTTCTGCAAACTGTGTTCTTCTCAAATTTTCGAAAGTATATCTTTCTAAAGGCTTTTCTATTATTTTTGCTATCCTTTTTTCAAGAGGCGTAGCAGTCTTTCCTGCAATAAGAAATCCAAAGTAAAGCGCAAAGATTGCAAGAAATACTACAACTGCTATTTTTGTCATCACAGAAAACATACTACTGAAGTGCCAAAAAGTCAAATCCCCGCTTCGAGGGTCAAATTTAGAAGATTATTCTTCCTTTTTGCTTCCAATAATTATTACGATATCTGTTGTAGCCTCTTCATCCAACTCTTCTTCCGAGACTTCAAACGACTCTTCAAGAGTAGTTCTTAGCTTATCTAAAAAAGCTTTGTCAACAGCTTTTTTTGCCCGAATAACAATCTCTGTATAGTCAGAATTATCCGCATTGCCAACTGAGGTAATATTAAAGCCCATGGCCTCTAGATCACTTTTCTGGCTCGACGCTGCCCCTTCTATTCCGCTGCCATTTAGTATTTCTATTTTAAATTTTGACAGATCCAATGGTTCGGCCGTTGGTTTTTTTACTGGCTTTGGGGGCAAAGAAACTTCGTTTACTTTTTCTTCTGCCTTTTTACTAAAGTTCTGTCTGTAAATAAAAAGTCCGCCGAGTATTGCTATCCCCAGAAGCACAATCACTAGTATTGGCAATAATAGATTCTTTTTTGATGCGGATTTATTTTGATCACTCTCTGTTGTTGTTTGAGGGGGAGAAGCTGGATCTGTAGCTTTTCCATCAATTTTCGAAGCTGTCGCTAGCTCTTCTTCTGTTCCCATTTTTATTTCCGGCTCTCCCTCTGTGGACTTTGTTGTTGAATTCTCAAAAGACGAAGCATCCTGGGTAGATGTCGGTTGTGAGGAAGACGACATAGGCACTGTTTGCATAGGCTGAACTGATTGCACGGTTTGTACGGGCTCCCCAGGCTGGATTGGTTGAATAGGTTGAGCCGGTTGTAGGGGCTGGGTCGGTTGGACAGGCTGAAAAGTTGTATTAGGGATAACTGTTGCCCGTACTGGAATAATACTCTCTACGGACTCTTCCTTCCTCCTAGGAGCCACCTTTCTTTTAACAGTTTTTCTTGTTGTCTTGTGTTTGGCAGCCATTTAAAAATCCCCTATATTAACTATAGTAGTATTAGTTTTTAAATATGTCAACTATGTCTTTGGAGCTACAAACAATTTCGTGTATAATAAAAGTCAATGTCAAATAAAAATATTGCAGTTCTGGTCTTACTAACATTAATAGTATTTGCTGTCAGTTTTGTTTATATTAATTTTTTCCAAAAACGAGTGTCTCAAATACCGCAAATGAAGCCTCCCGAAATTCAAAAAACTTCCGAAGAAACTTTACAAGATACTCCCCGCCTATCTATAGTTGCAAAAAACCTGGAGATCCCATGGGCATTGGCATTTCTGCCTGCCTCGCCGCTAGGCGGGCCTGGTAAAAGTATTTTATTTACAGAACGGCCCGGACGCGTAAGATTTATAGATTCAAACGGAACTTTAAATCCTTCCCCCATCGCAACATTGCCAGATGTCAAACAAATTGGCGAAGGAGGACTCCTGGGAATTGCAGTTCATCCGCAATTCCAAGCAAACCATTTTGTTTACCTTTATTACACCTATTCCGGCGATACCAATCAAACGCTAAATCATGTAGTCAGATTTAAATTTGAGGATAATGCTCTTTCGGACAGGGCTATAATAGTAGACAAAATTCCCGGAGCGCCTAACCATAATGGCGGAAGAATTAAATTTGGCCCGGACGGATTTTTGTACATAACAACCGGTGACGCCCAAAATCCTTCGCTTTCACAAAACAAAAATTCGCTGGCAGGAAAAATACTAAGAATTACTGATGATGGCAAGCCTGCGCCAGGTAATCCTTTCAATAATCTGGTCTTTTCATACGGTCAC
>JBBTXK010000145.1:0-3554 GCA_038062315.1 Patescibacteria group bacterium | reverse complement strand
CAAGTTTTAGCTACAGCGCTAGACGGTCAAGCTAATTACATAGTATCCGGCGACCATCATCTACTTAACTTGAGAGAATTTAGAGGGATAAAGATCTTAAAACCAATAGAGTTCCTTAGTGTTTTAGATAAGATTAAATAAAAAATATGCAGTCTATAAAACAAATTCTTAACAGATTCGATCCAGCTAAGGATAAATATATCAGCCGCGAGTTTCAATCGTATGGCATATATCTTGCCGAGGAACTGAATGATTATAAGCATAGAGGACTTTATATTAGACTAGCCAAAACAATGCATAGGGCAATTCTTGAAAAGGCGCTTTCCTTTGTCGCAGATAGCAATGCCAAAAATAAAGGCGCTCTTTTTATGTGGAAATTAAAACTCTTAAAAAAAGACAAATAAATGAATAATAAAATATACGCGAGTTTAATATTTGCCTTATCTGTTTTTCTGTCAATAACATTTTTTGTATATCAAGATTTTTTTAGAGACTCTTACTCTTTAGGGTTAATAGGATTATTTTTTATAAATCTTATCTCAAGCGCGTCTCTTTTTCTCTCGGCACCGGCATTCTTGACAGTTATCGCAGGAGGGAATTTGTATCCGCCTTTATTGGTTGCTATTCTTGCTTCTTTGGGTGCGGCGTTTGGTGATATGATAAGTTTTATTTTTGGGCTTTCTGGAAGAAAATTAACCCGGGAGAGACTGGAACGAAACCCAAAAATATTGTTTTTGGAAAAACACTTTAAAAAACATGGTGCGTTTATCATCTTCCTCATGGCCTTTATTCCAAATCCATTTTTTGACGCGATTGGAATTTTCGCCGGAATTCTTAATTATTCTCCAATACGTTTTTTTGTGATTATACTGATTGGACGTTTTTTTCGCTATTGGCTTTTGGCCCAATTTGGCTCTATATTATGACTATTCGGCAAGCTCAGGTTTTTATATCTGGTTTTGTTCAGGGTGTTGGTTTTAGGCAATTTATCAAAAAGTCTGCTTTGAAAATTGGAGTAAAGGGTTGGGTGAGGAATTTAGAGGATGGTAGGGTAGAGGTAGTTCTTCAGGGTAGAATGGAGGATATAGAAAAAATAATTCAGCTTTGCAGGCAAGGCCCTTTTTTAGCCGAGGTTAAATTTGTGGACGTAATATGGGAAGAGAATAAAAAAAAGTTTGACGCATTTGCGATTACATTTTAAGGCTTTATCAGAAATTTATTTTACCTTATCCTTGTTCTTTGAAGATTTTGTCATGGAATTCCCAGAATTTGCCTTGCTCGTTCGCGCATTCAGATGCAATTGCAAAAGGCTGGGCAAGCGGATGGAAAGGCAGGGGATAATGCCTATAGTACATGACTACCTTGCCAGTATCAATATATTCTTTTTTGAGCTGAGGATATGTATCGGTAAAGTACCTTCTGCAGAAAGGACACTCAAAATCAGAAAATTCAACAATCGTTACTCTTGCATTTTTATCTCCGAGCGCAGGGAAATGTCCGTTCTCAACTGACACTTTTGGTGGCAAAGAAGGGGAAACAGGTATCTCTTGAGCGAATGCTTGACCTATGAAAGGTCTTTTGGCAAGCTCCTTATCAATAATTGTTTTAAACGCCTCAAAAGGCTGTGCTCCAACCAAAATAGTTCCGTTTACGAAAAAAGTTGGGGTGCCGTTGACTCCGGCTGTCTGACCGGCTTTCAGATCTTCGTCAACAGCGTCCTTATATTTATCTGAATCCAAACATCTGTTAAAATTGCTCGTGTTAAGACCCAATTCTTTTGCCCAATCCTTCATAGTGTCTTTTGTGATTGTTGAGGGTTGCGCTCCCTGTGGTTGATTTGTAGAAGTATTTGTTTGTGCTGCGCTTTTTTCTAGGCTTGAAACTTTATTTGTTAGAGATCCCAGGAAAAATGAGGCGATTATAAGAGCAATTATTAAAATTCTATTAGTTGATTTGATATTTGAGATTTCTGAAGGATTACTATCTGTTAAATGCACTTCTGTCATTTCGTTATTGTACAGAGATTTAGAAATACTTGTCAAGCGGGAAATTGGTTGGTATACTTGGAGTTCATGAATCAAAATCCAATCTTAAGGCCAAACATATTGATTATAATAGTAGTTTTAATTCTTCTTGTTGGAGGAGGTTACATATGGATGGCCAAGTCAAAATCGCAAACGGTATCTTCAAATGATCTTCGCGCGAAAGACGTTGCGCTTTTGGGAAGGGACCATGTAGATGTTGGGACAAAAGTGAAGTATAATTCAAATCCTCCAACATCTGGTGACCACTATGAGGAATGGGCAAAAAACGGAGTTCACGATAAGTCCACAGATGATGGTCATCTGGTACATAGTCTGGAACATGGATACATAATCATTTCGCACAACTGCGAGCTGATAAAGTTAAAAGTTGGGACAGAGAGCGCGGAAATCGATAAAGAGTGTATGGATTTTGTGAGTAAATTAAAAGATTTAGTTGAAAAAGATTCATGGAAAATGATTCTTATTCCCCGCCCAAGTCTTGATAGTGATTTTGCATTGACAGCCTGGGGGAAAATTGATAAATTCAATACAAAAGACGCGAGCTTGAGTAGGGTAAAAGCGTTTGTTGCGGCCTTTCGAAACCACGGCCCCGAGCAGACAATGGAGTAAAGAATTACTTGGGCGGTAGCGCTAACTCTGGCTTGCTAAGTTGGCTTTTGCCTTTGTCAAATGGTGGTTTATCAAGATCATCAGGGTAGACAGTTTTATTTTCATCCCAACAAAGAAGATTTGCCGCTGCCCAGCGCATACCCCGGTGCAGATTTTTATATTCCCGATGAAACTGCTCGGGGTCGCGGTCGTATATGTCTTTATTAGCGGATAGTCTCAGATATCCTAAAGAAGCTTTTCCTATAATTCTCCCATCAGGTCCCCCCGGACCAATGGGACGAGATAAGCTGAGAATGTCGTAAAAAAGCCTATCGCGCTCATATGGACTATCGGGTTTAATATCGACAAGTGGAATTTGTGATTCAACCCTTATCACTCCCCGAGGAACCCTGCCGTAGCGTTTAGCATCACGCAATCTCAACCTTACAGCTTCTCGCAGGATTGCAAGCTCTAAGTTATAGTACCCTTGTAAAGGTTTTCCTTCAACAAGTTCTTCAGGAGGGCCAGGCAAGTCTTCCTTTATAAGTTCGTAGCTGAAATCTCCGGGAAATTTTTTTGCACCGTGAGTTTCAACAAGGTGATCAGCATAGACTTTGAATGCATCTCTTATTTCTTTATAGTGAGTACCACCAAATCGTTTAAATTGTTCTGTGGGGGTTAAGTGGCTTTCATGGGCATCTAAGCCGCTTTCAGGTATATTAACAAGGTATTCCAAAATCTTTCTTGCTCTCTCTACGCTCATTTCGTCGTCTGGAGCTTGCTCTATTTGTTCTATTGGTTGTCCCTTTGGTGGTTGTTCTGTTGGAGCTTTGGTTATTGTCTGAACAGGCCTTTTTAATATTTGTTGGACTCGGCTTTTAATACTTGTGTTTCTCTTAGCAAGCTGGCCAGGGATGATAG
>JBBTXK010000144.1:0-8412 GCA_038062315.1 Patescibacteria group bacterium | reverse complement strand
TATCAAATAACATCCTAGTTTTTTCTGTTCCATCAGTTCTAATTTTCCCAACATAGTAGATAACCTCTGAAATATTGTCTTTTCTCGCCAACATTTTCGCAAAACCACTGAAATCAAATTTGAGAAGATTATGAAGTTTCAAATCTTTCAGCTTGAAATAGAGATTGCTTCCATCTATGAGGACTGTACATCTCTTTTTAGCCATGGAGTTATTATAACAGTTATTAAATAAAAAAATCCTGCAAATGCTTTCGCCTTGCAGGAGATTTTAGTATCTTTATACTATCATGTCTGAACACACAAATCAATGTGCAAAAATAACTTCTGTCGTACAATGGTGATTTATGATATGGATTTGAAGCTAAATTCCTACTTTACACCTAAAAGAAAAGATTAGCTTTTTAAGCCTTCAAGGAAAGAATAACAATCGAGCGAGGAAAAGTCAATGAATCAAATATATTAGGTTGCTAATTTGATTTGGAAGGTAAAACCAGTTCTGTAGTCTTCTCGGGTTGTCTAAAATTTATCGATTCGAAACATTTGAAGAAAACCCTACCTAGAATTGGAAAAGGATGAGTATCGGAAAAGTCAGCCATTAGAGATAATTTTCTCTTCTCAAATATTACGTCCATTGGATGTCGTTTAACTTTGATACTCCCACCTCCGACCACCTGAGTTTCAAATTCTGGAGATTTAGACAAGTCTATCTTCAAAAACACTGCAAATTCATTGTTTAATATGATATCGTCTGCCCCACTATCTAACAAACACCAAACAATATCAGTCTTTATTTTCTTGTAAGCGAAGGCAACAGGAGCTTTTGGCCTATCGACTCTTTCTATGAGGACTCTCTTTCTTAGAATATCAAACCCCTCATGTATATCTGGGAAATAATTGTATCTATAAACTGCCATTGTAAGGTGCTAGAAATGCTTTTGATGTGTTAATAAATGTGCTTTGAACTTTCCCCCTCATATTGTTGGGAATTAGTTTGTGCAAACTCAAGTAATTTTTTGCATGAGCAATAATGTTTCTATCTCTATCGAACGCAACCCACATATTTTGTAGTTCTAAAAGTGTCGAATTTTGATTGAGATTTAGTTTCTTCCTCATATGTCTATGTTATATATTATAACAACTGTTGTCAACAAAAATGTAATATGTGCTACATTCACGTCGTACAATACCTATATTACGACGTGGTTTTGAAGCTAAATGGAAATTATATAAAAAGTGACTTAGGGCTATTTTAATTCAGGAAGGCAGGAATTTATTACTAATACAAACTCCTTCGTCTGCTTTCCATTCAATCCGCCTGCACTTCGAGTATCAATAATATCACATCCCCTTCTTCTCATAAAATTTTTAGCTTTAGCAATAGAGCTTTCTGGAGTTAACCCACCCGGTAAATCAACAATTAAAAATATACCATTTGGATTACGAACTATAGAGGCTTCGCCCCCTACGTCAAGTCTGTGTTCATCTGTCATCGCTAGACCCACATTTGAAGAACATGCGGATAAAATTACTGCTGCTCCAACTCTCAGTAAGTTTTTAAATCTAGCCGTTCTAAATTCGGGGGACGCCATATTTAATTCTTCTGTCTTAGGAATGCAGGAATGTTCCAGTGGCTATCATCGTCCTTCTCTTCCGGGATTTCCTGAGGAGTTGTCTTTGGCTGATCTTCCATATCTTGCTTTGGAGCCCCTGCAACTGGCCTAACAAATTCTTTTAGGGTTTGCCTCGTGTGATCAAAACCAGTTGCGATAACAGCTATTTTTATCTGATCATGCATTACTTCATCAATTGTCGCTCCAAAAATAATATTCGCGTCAGGATCCGCGGCAGATGAAATAATTTTTGCCGCTTCGTCAACCTCTGTCATGGTAAGATCAGATCCTCCGGTAATATTAAACAATACTCCCCGAGCCCCATCCATCGAAATCTCAAGAAGTGGGGAAGCAATTGCCATCCGTGCCGCAGTCTGGGCTCTGTTTTCCCCAACCCCGGTCCCAATCCCCATAAGAGCCGATCCTGCGTTGTTCATAATGGTCTTTACATCTGCAAAGTCAACATTAATAAGCCCAGGAATTGTTATAAGATCCGAGATTCCCTGAACACCCTGAGAGAGAACAGAATCGGCAACCCTAAAAGCATCAAGTAAAGATACCTTCTTATCTACAACATCTAAAATCCTTTGATTGGGAATTACAATTAGAGTATCCACTTTGTCTCTAATTTCTTCTATTCCGTCCTCAGCAGTAACCATTCGCCGCGTCCCTTCAAAAGCAAAAGGTTTTGTCACAACAGCAACAGTCAACGCCCCAATCTCCTTGGCAGCTCTTGCTATAACAGGACTTGCTCCCGTACCAGTCCCGCCACCCATACCAGAAGTTATAAATACCATATCCGATCCATCTATAAATTCTTTTATTTTCTCGTACGATTCCTCCGCAGCTTGCCTCCCAATCTCTGGATTGCCTCCAGAACCCAGTCCCTTTGTAAGATTTTCTCCAATTTGGATTTTGGTTGGGGACTGCGACAAAAGTAAAACCTGCGCATCTGTATTAACAGATATAAAGTCAACGCCTTTTACCTTGTTATTAACAATCATCGAATTGAGAGCATTCATTCCTCCACCGCCTACTCCCATAACGCGTATCTTTGCAAAATTTGTAGTATGAGGCTTTATTAACATAATATAAGAATCCAACTTATCCTAACACCAGAATTTCCAAAAGTCAATGACAGTTATTGATAGTATTCAGTTCTTCCAAAGCGTCATCCTCGCGAAAGCGAGCCCTCGATCTAGTCGAGAGGATTCCCTTTTTCAAGGGAATGACTGATAAAAACTGAATAGATAGCAATTTACAAATCAGGGAAGGAAAGATTTGACGAAGTTTATGGCTTTGGAAACAACTTTATTAATACCAAAAAATCCGATATTGGGCATGGAGATACCAAAAGGCAAAAGCGACTTTTTTGCTTCAAGTGAACCTCCAAAAATTGCAAGTCCGACAACAGTGGCAAAAGGCGCGTCTTCTATTTCGTCAATTAATCCTTTTATATTTGTCGGAATTCCAATCCTGACAGGCATTGCGAGCGTTCTTTTCGCGCAGTCCGTTATTCCAACAGTCAAAGCCCCTCCGCCCGTAACTACAATTCCAGATGGGGTTTGCCCAGCAAACCCACTTCTTTTGATTTCAAAACCTATCATGGTAAAAAGTTCGTTAAGACGCGGCCTTATAATCCCATCAACCAATGTTTTATTTGAAACTTTTCTCAGCTCCTCGGGAAGACTCAGAACACCAAGATCTATCTCATCTGAATTCTTTGATTCTTTGTCAAAAGTTTCACCCAAGCGCTCGATTTTCCGATTTTTTGCTTTCTTAGATAGATGTATCTTTATCTTTTCTGCGCTTTCTAAAGAAATCCGAAGTCCTATTGCCAAATCGTTTGTTATGTGGCGAGCTCCAATTGGCAAGACGGAAGAATATGCGACAGATCCTTCAATATAGATAGATATATCAGTGGTACCTGCGCCAATATCAACGAGGACTACTCCAAGCTCCTTTTCTGTTTCTGACAGAACCGCGAGACTTGAAGCATATCCACTAAACGCGACTGCATCCAAATCAATCCCGACTTGAGAAAACGCCTTCTGAAGATTGTTCAGAGAAGTTGCCGCAACAGTCACAATATGGGTATCGACCTCAAGTCTTATGCCGCTCATTCCTATTGGATCTTTTATGCCTTCTTGCCCATCAACCACATAACTTCTGGGTAAAATATGAATTATTTGTCGTGACGACGGAAGAGAAATTGCTTTTGCGGCATCAACTACACGAATCCTATCGTCTTCTCTAATCTCACCTTCTGGTGCGGAAACCGCGACAACACCCCTTGAATTCTGAGATTCAATATGGCTTCCTCCAATTGAGCAAACTATATGAGAAACAGAATATCCTGCCATTCTTTCAGCACCGTCAAGCGAATCATTTATAGCTTCCACTGCTTCCTTGATATCAACAATTTGCCCTTTTTTTACGCCACGCGATGGAACTTCAGAAACACCTAAAACATTTACCAAATCACTTACTCTTGCGATAATTGTGACAATTTTCGAGGTCCCGACATCAACTCCGACAACTACTTTTCCGTCAATCATAAACTATGCTTAGTAAAACTCGACAATGGGTTTTTCGAACCTAAAATCAATACTTTTAAATGACTTTCCTTCTATTGTAAGCTCTCTTAGTATTCTTTGTAAAGAGGATATTTGCTGATCTATATTTTTTTTTGAAGACATCCTAATCTTACGCCCTAAAGAGTCTATGATTGCATACGACGCGTCGGAATTGAAATGTATCGAAGAGAAAAGAATTTTCGCATCTGTTAATTTTTTTTCCAAATCCGAGCCTTGAATTACACCACTCACAAGCGGACTAACAAACAGCGGATGACTAAGCAAATTAAAAAAATAATAAAAAACAACTAATAATTCAAGAGACAACAAAAACAAAAGATACCAAAGGAATCTCTTCTTGATTTTATTAGCTCTTCTTATCTTCGCTGACATATTTTATGACCTCAATTACTTTTCTAGCCGGTTCTTGTCCTTTCAAATCTCCCAATTCAATTTTACTTAATTTATATTTTTCTATATCGCCAGCCATTAATACTACTTCGTTATATAGCTTTTTAGAATCAATCTCGCTTTGAAGTATTACTTTTCCCAATTTATGGCTTTCCAAAAATCGTGCATTTTTTAATTGCTCGTTGCCCTGAGAAAAAGGAAGTGGGATGAGAACTCCCGGTTTTTCAAAATATATTAACTCTGTTATTGTATTTATTCCCGCGCGGGAAACAACCAAATCACAACTTTTTAAGATTGAGCCAATATTGGAAGGCTCAACAAATTTTCTCAAGACATATCTTGCACGAAGAGAAGAATCAAAACTTTCACGAAGATTTTTTAACCTGTCAAAATCGCCAAACTCTGAATCTCCTGTCTGGTGAATCACAACAAATTTTTCTGAAAGTTCCTTGATGCAGCCTTCGACCAATTTGTTAATAAAATGTGACCCCGAACTCCCCCCAGTAACATAAATTATCGGCAGCTTTTTATCAATTGGAAATTGGAAAACTTGTCCTGAACTTGTTGAAGGATTGGAAATTGGAAATTTGCGTATGGGGTTTCCTGTCAAAATCGTTTTTTCTTTCGGAAAATACTTTCTTGAAGAGTCCCAGGATATACAAACTTTCTTGGCAAAAATAGAAATTATCTTGTTTGAGAATCCTGCCTCCAAAGTCTGTTCGTGAATAACAACAGGAATTCTCATTAAAAATGCGCAGAGTGTTACAGCCAAAGAAACATAGCCCCCAAATCCCAAAACCACATCTGGTTTAAATTTACGAAGAATAAAAAAGGATTGAATAATCCCAATAGGAAACTTCAAAAGCGAACTTATCGAATACCTTGTAAACTTTCTTTGAAGCCTCCCGGAAGTAATTTCGCAAAAGCGAATCTTAAGAGAATGAATAGTTTTGTACTCCAAAGAAAGGGCTCTATCTCCTTCAAAAGAATGCTTTCTTCCAACAAAAAGTAATTCTGTATCTTTAGGCAGAGATTCTATTACGGACAAAGCAGGTGATAAATGTCCTCCAATCATTACTAATCTCATAATAATAGCGTTTATTTATTCGTGCCTAGTGTTCTCCTTCTGTTAACTAAACGCTGAAAGTTAGGTTCTAAACGCTGTTTTGATATATTTAAAAGTATACCAATCGAACAAAGATCTATGATAAGAGATGATCCGCCGTAAGAAATAAAGGGAAGAGGAATCCCTGTTAGTGGAATAAGTGCTGTTTGGGAGGCCAAATTAATAATAGCTTGAACTGCCAAAAACGTCGCGATTCCCCCTCCTAAAAGTCTGCCAAAACTATCCCTTGCGTGCATAGCTATATAAAAACACCTCCACACAATAAAAATAAAAAAAAGTACAAGAAAGGCTGCGCCTACAAATCCCAATTCTTCCGCAATAATAGCAAAAATTGAATCAGTTGTTGTTTCTGGCAAATAAGCGTATTTTTGAAGAGAGTTTCCAAGACCAACACCCATGAGTCCTCCGGACCCTAAAGCAATTAATATTTGTTTTACGTGGTAAGAGGACGAATTAAAAGACTCATTTAGATTTAAAAACGCCTCAAGTCTCCTTGCTCTATAAGGCGAAGATTTTATGAACGCAAGGCCAGATAAAAACAAAATTGGCCCAAGAATTATAAAATACAATATGTTTCCTCCCGAAAGAAAATATATAGCCAAAGCTTCTGCCAGAATAACAATAGTAGTTCCCATATCCGGCTGAAACATTACAAGAGACAAAACCAAACCTAACAAAAGTAAGAACGCCAACAGTCTCCCTTTTTCCTTATTGGAAAACCAAGCAGCAAGGTATATAGCCAAGGCAAGTTTTACGAATTCTGCCGGCTGTACAACGAATGCCCCCATATTGACCCAGCGACTCGCTCCCAAAACGCGAATTCCAATCCCTGGAACAAAAACCAAGATAAGTAAAGTTAGAGCAGCAAAAAGAATGGGCAATGCAAGAAAATGCAGCCTGTGATAATTAAAATTAGAGAAAAACAGGAGCCCAACAAATCCTAGTCCGACCCAAAAAAATTGATCCTTAACATAGTGATACTTGTCTCCAAAATCCCTAAAGGCAACAAAGGACGAAACATCATAAATCATAAAAAGCCCAAAAAGAGTCAGTAAAACTACAGAAAGTAGAAGTAAGAAGTCTGTCCTTTTCATAGACTGCCCGAAGCTTTCTCGACCCTAAAGCTAGATAAAAGCAATGTAAAGTCCTAATATCGCAAAAAGAAATCCCAAAAGCCATGCTCTCATAACGACCCTTGGCTCTTCCCAGCCAATTTTTAGTAAAAGTAAATGAAAAGGAGATGCCAGAAATATCTTCTTATGAAAAAACTTCTTAGCAAGAATTTGAATAAGGGAGGATCCTATTTCGATAATGAATACTCCTCCAATGAAAACAAGGGCAATTATCTTCCCTGTCAAAAGCCCAATAACTGCAAGGACTGCGCCAAGAGAAAGAGAACCGACATCTCCCAACCAAATTCTTGCTTTATAGATGTTAAAATACAAAAAAGCTCCAACACTTCCCATAAGTACTGCGATAAAAATTCCCAAAGGCTTATCTAGGTCATTTGAAGTTATCGCCAAAAATGAAGCAAGGCAAATTAGAAGAAGTCCACAGGCAAGCCCGTCTAATCCGTCTGCTATATTAAACGCGTTAGCAAAAGAGACTATTACAAAAGCGGCAAAGGGAACAAACATTAAGCCCAATGTTACCAAATCAAATCCTCTGATAAAAATAAATGAGTAGCCTAGTTTGAAATATAACACGGATGCAATAATAAGAGCCAGTATCCATTGAATTATAAACTTATGTCTAAACCTAAGACCAAAAAACGCTGATTTTTGTCCATTTGCCAATTTCTTCAAATCGTCATAAAAACCCAATGCCCCAAAGCCTATAAAGGTAAACAAAATAACAAAAAGCTGCCAAGGTTTAAAATCTACACCCAATATCCCATAAGCCCATAGAGTTAGTACCGAAACTACTGCAATAATAAGTATTCCTCCACCAAAAGGCGTACCAACCTTCCAATTATTGAACTTATCAAAAACTGGCGTTGGTTTATCAAACATATCCACTGTCTTTTGCTTGAGCCTTCGAAGCTTCATTCGGTAAAGAAAGTCTATAAACGGAACCAAAAGAATACCTGTTATAAAAAGAGACAGGAGAACCAAACCCAAAAGCATTGCCATAGACTATATATTACACTATTTAAAAAAATTATGCACAAATTATAAAAGCCAAATATTACTTTACAGTTACGCTTTTTGCGAGATTGCGGGGCTTGTCTGGATCAAGACCAAGACAGACTGCCATATAATAAGAAAGAACCTGAGCAACAACTATTTGGGAAATGTAAGAACCCTCTTTTACATCTTTTGCTTCCAAGAAATAATCAAATGCAGAAGAATTTTTTGGCGAAATGCCTATAATCACTCCGCCTCTTGATTTTATCTCGATTGCATTTGAAATAATAGAATCATATGTCTCATCATTGGGAGCAAAAACAATGCAAGGTGTTCCTTTTCCGATTAGGGCAATTGTACCATGCTTTAACTCTCCTCCAGGAAATCCCTCTGTTGGAATATAGCTTATCTCTTTTATTTTCAAAGCCGCCTCCATTGCAGAAGGATATGATACACCACGTCCTATCGCGTAAATATTGTCAGCTCTCGACAAAAACTTCGCTACTTTTTTAACTTCCGAAACAACTTTATCCCCCAAAAGCCTTTCTATCTCTTCAGCTGTT
>JBBTXK010000143.1:0-1159 GCA_038062315.1 Patescibacteria group bacterium | reverse complement strand
TACCTTAGCGGATTGAATGGGGATAATGCAAATTTTTCATAGGGAAGAACTGAATAGACTGATTTTGAGTCTGGTGCAAAACTCTTTCTAGATTGATATAGCAATGTCAAAGAGCGATAACATATAACAAATCAAGGATAGATATGCATTTTTTGCAAATGCAAGTATCCCTCGGGTTTCCTCTTTTCCCAGATGGAACTTTCTCTTAAGCATGGAGAACGTACGTTCAACAGCGGTTCTCCTGTTGTATATACTTTTTCTAAATATCCGTCCTCTTGCCTTTAATTGCCAGTTTAAAAGATTACCATACCGGTGCTTCTTGCCTCTTGCAAGAATACTTTTTTTTCGAATTGGAATTCCCGCTTTGGCTTTTAACTCATGAACTATCCATTTAATAATATCCCCGTCATCGTATCCTTTATCAGCTAATACATATCCTGCATTTCTTAAGAATAGTTTAGCCTTCTTAAGAAGAGGGATTGCCAATGTATTATCTGATGCTAATCCATTGGTGATACAAAGGGCTATCGGGAACTTTGTTTCGGCGTCAATTAAACAATGGAGCTTGAATCCATAAGCTTTTTTAAATTCATTCCATCCTTCAGAACCTTGCTCTCCATGTTTTGAGAATGTGTGAACGAAAGAAGAATCCATGGCAACATATTTTCCTTTTATCAATCTTCCTTTTATTGCCTGTCTTACTAATTGAGAAAATACTTTTTCGTATATTCCTTTTTTTAGGAAAAAGCTGTTTGCCCGGATAAGAGTCGTATGACAAATCTTTCCCATTGAAGCAATTGTCCGATAGTCCCAATGGCTTGCCTTTTTCATTAAAAGGAGTGTAAACAGATACTCTTTGTCATATCCTTTTCTTCCGCCGACAAACTTCTGAAGGAATGTTTTCTTACAGAGTCTTCGAACTAAGGGGAATGAGAAATTAAATATGAATTGCATTTTCTTTGGAATTTGTGGTACAAAAGTCATAGGCAGTTGTCACCTCCCATCTATTGGGAATATATTGAATCCTCAATATATTAAGTGTGTCAACTGCTTTTTATATTGTCAAATCAACCCGTAAAGAGTTTTGCACCACGCTGGATTTTACCGTAACCGTTCAGGATTTGACAAACCAGCTTTAAATCTTCTAGACTAAATATCC
>JBBTXK010000142.1:0-1314 GCA_038062315.1 Patescibacteria group bacterium | reverse complement strand
GACGCAATCAAGGACGCGTTGGTTGCTGGTGTTATTACAGAGGGACATGTTCGTCCTTTGATTTCCTTGGGCGATGCTAACTTGATGCTTGATTTATTCAAAAGGATATTGCGCGAGAACAGCACGGTTCGTCAGACAGAGGAAGAGGCGAGAAAATTAAAGGGAGAAATACAGAAAAAAGAACCAAGGACAGTTGTTGATAGGTTGTGGATTCCAGAGCTTGACGAGTTGGCAAAAAAAATCCAAAAAGCATTTGGGCTTACAAAAGTGATAATTTATCAATCACGCAATAAAGGACGGATAGTAATAGAAGTCAACGGGGATGTAGAAGTGACTGGTCCTGTGATAAAAAAAATATGCGGTAAACTTTTAGCTTTAGAACCTAATTAGCGTAAGGATTTTTTACGACTCCTATTTCTTTCGGAGGCCAGTAGACGAAAAAAGATTGCCCAATTATTGATTTAATAGGAACGAAACCCCACTCTCTTGAGTCCAAACTTTCTGGCCTATTGTCTCCCATCACAAAATAAGAATCTTTAGGCACTGTTGCTGTTTCTCCATCTAGAAGAAAAGATCCACCATAGGTTTTTATCGAAGACTTTAGGTATTTTTCCTCATTTAGTTGTTTTCCATTTAGATAAACGTCTCCATATCTTAGAGAAATTGTATCACCTGGAATTCCTACTACACGTTTTATATAATCTTTTTCCGGATCAGGGGGAGCTCTGAAGATAATTACATCTCCGTTTTTCGGTTTTTTAAATTGTAAAATAATTATGTTTGTCAGAATATATTGTTTATTGAGAAAATTTGGATGCATAGAGTCTCCTTTGACTTGAAATGGGCGAAATAAAAAAATATAAATAACAAGAAATATAGCAAAAACCAAAAGGAGGGTTTGGAGAGTGTCAAGAAAAAAAGCGTAAACTTTTCGAATAATATCTATAATCATCGATTTTTATATTGTCTTAAATTTGTTTGACTTTGTCAATCAATAATAAATATTGTAAAATGGAATCTAAGAGCGGACTCGTAGCTCAGAGGTAGAGCGCTTCGTTCACATCGAAGAAGTCAGAGGTTCGAATCCTCTCGAGTCCACTGTGAATATTTTGTTTTTGTGCCGCTTGTTTGATCCACATATCGGGGGGGTCGAGAAGCACGTGTTGGAAATAAGTAAGATTCTAGTTGAAAAGGGCTACAAAGTAACCGTCGTTACAGAACAACCCCAGAAAGGCCTGAAGTTAGCAGAGAAAATAGAGGGAATAAAGGTCTATAGAATACCAAATTTGAAAGAGAACTGGTTTAAGAAGTTTC
>JBBTXK010000141.1:0-9063 GCA_038062315.1 Patescibacteria group bacterium | reverse complement strand
TATTGCTCAACAAATGAAATATGAATTAACTGCTACTTAAGTGCGAAACTCGTGAACATATATTAATTCGAAATATAGATATCAATTTGATTATCCACCTTATTACTATGTGTCTTCGAACGAACCTGATAATATCTATATCAATCCTAAAGAGGATTATATAAAAGGACTAAAAACAGGTGAGAAAGGACGTGAAAGAATATTAATTACCACAGAGAATGATGCCCTTAGCGGTGGTATCGAAACTTCAAAAATGGCTTTCTCTGATTTCGCTTTTTATAGCGTGCAGCGTAGCTGTACGGCTGATGGCCCTGGTCCTTTAGGCTGGACAAGTGTTTCTTGTGATAAAGTTGTGAAACAATCAAAATTCTTAAATAAATATGGTTTGGATGTATACGAACTATATATAAATAGCACTCGAAACGACCATAAGGGTGATGAAAATAAAACAGTTGGGCCAATCTTTGTGCTTGATGTATCGAGAAAAACTAGAATTACAAGAGCTTTAGTAGTTGCAGGAAGTTTTTTTGAACCTCTATCCGGGGAAGACGAAAAAATAATTAGGGAAGTTGTAGATTATCTAAGATTTTAAAATATACCCCGAAAACACCCTTCTAGTTTGTAAAACACGAGCGCTAGTTTAATAGTTCTAATATACCTTACTAAAAACTGCATTCTTAATTTTTTTTGACATATTTTAATATCTTCTAATATCTTGCAATATTTTTTAATATTTGCTAAAAAGTATTGTGGGCATCAATTATACCTACCGCAAGACTAAAGATATAGGAAAAAATTTGATCAAAATAGAAGTTGCTAAAAGAGTAATTGATCTTTTGCCTCAACTTCCGCATATTGAAGAGTTTTTGAGACATAAATCGCTTCTTAAAAGTTCTCTTTTCTCAGCAAAAATAGAAGGCAATAAGCTGCAAATTGAGGAAGTACAAAATATTGAAAAATATTCAGCAAAAAATAGAGAAAAAAAAGAAGTGTTTAATATTTTACAGGCTCTCGAATGGATCCATTCAAGCAAAGCTCCTAAAAAAATAACTGTTAAATTAATTTTTAGGCTCCACAAAATAGTAATGCAAAAAATATCACCTGATGCAGGAAGATTGCGAAATGAACACTCTGCTATTTTCAACCAAGCTGGTATTGCAATTTACATGACTCCTCCGCCCTCTGAACTGCCAAAATTAATAAGAGAACTTATTACAATCATAAAATCACGCAATCATCCTGCAATAAAAGCTGCACTCGCTCACTTTGCTTTTGAAAAAATTCACCCATTTTTGGATGGAAATGGAAGAGTTGGCAGACTTTTGAGTAACTGTGTTCTTAGAAATTCAGGCTATGATTTTCGTGGACTCGTGGTGCTTGAGGAGTATCTTTCTGACCATCGTGAAGAATATTATGATTTACTTACTAGTGTAAATAAAGATATTACAGATTTTGTCGAATTTTTTACAGAGGCAATTGCTCAATCTGCAGAAAAAATAATTGGAGAGTTGCAAACTAGCAAAGACGATGCTTCCGATACACTTCTTCCGCGAAGACAAGAAATTCTTGCAATAGTTCAGGATCACAAAATGGTTTCCTTTAATTTCATCAAAAGAAGCTTTCAAAAAATACCAGATAGTTCGCTGCACTATGATCTTAAAATGCTTATTCACAAAGGCTTTATCAAAAAACTCGGTTCAACGCGGGGAGTATTGTATGCGCCAAAGTAAGATTATCTCTTTGGACTTTGTTTTCTTCTGCGGGATTTCCCGCCCATGCCGACTTTCCTTCTCTGCCTAGTTCTAGGGTCCCGAGTAAACATACCTTTTTTCTTAAGAATCGTATGAAATTTTTCGCGGTCCAGCTTATCTAAAGCCCTTGCAATACCAAGAACAGTTGCGGAAAGCTGTCCCATCTTGCCTCCCCCAGAAACCCTAACCGATATAGAAAAGTCCTGGCTTCCTGTAATATTTAGGGGTTCTTTGTATATCAATTCTTTATCTTTTCCAAAGTACTCCAAAGCAGATTTGTTGTTAACAAAAATTTCTCCTCTATGAATGGTTATTCCTGCAACAACTGTGTCGCTTTTATAAAGTCTAACCAACGCTCTTGAAGACTTACGTCTTCCAATAGCAGAAATATAGTCTTGTTTTGAAGCGATAACTTCTTTATTATTTTGTGATGTTCCGCTGCTCTGTCTAGTCATATAACTTGATTGCTACATTGCTCAATTGTTAGATTTCTAAATGTTAACAATGAAACAATCCAACAATATAACAAATTCAAAATTGACAATGTTATTGTCATTCTGATCAGGCGAAGATGAGAAGAATCCCATGGGATCCTTCACATTCGTTCAGGATGACTTCGTCACTTTTGCTTTTGCGTTTTGACTTTTGAACTTATCTTGGTATGAATGGTCTTTCCCAGCGAATACAAATAGTCTTAACTTCATTCTATCTCTTAACTTATTTTGCGGCAACATTCCCAAAACCGCATGCTTAATGATCTCGGGAGGATTTCTTTTTCGAAGATCAGAAAGTGTCTCTTCTTTATATCCCCCCGGATACCCAGAATGACGAGAATATTTTTTCTTCAATTCTTTTTTCCCAGTAACCACAATCTTCTCTGCGTTTATCACCACAACATAATCTCCGCAATCTAGGTTAGTTACGTAATATGGTTTTGACTTGCCCATTAAAATCTTTGCGATATCTGTAGCTACTCTTCCTAAAATCTTGCCTGAAATATCAATCAAATGCCAAGATCTTTTTATGTCTGACTGCTTTGTTGGTTTTGTATGTCGATTCATAATATTTCCCTTACAACCACATCTACTATTTCTGCGCTTCAGTGGTTGCAGGCTTTTTGTCTTCATTTTTAACTTTTTCAGCCAGAGGCTGATCCGCCTTTGGCGGAAACTTTTCACTTTTAATTTCTTCTCCTACCCATTCCATTAAAACCATTGACGCATTGTCGGAAAACCTTCTTCCAAGATGGACAAGCTTGGTGTAACCGCTGTTTCTACCTACCACCCTAGGCACAATATCACTCACTATTTTCCTTATTGCATTTCTCCCAAGGATTGATTGTAGGAAATAGAAAGCAATCTTTTCTCCTTTTTTGGCCTTATTGACAATTTTATCAACATCCCCTTTTATCGCTTTTGCTTTATCTAAAGTTGTGGTTATACTCCCATTCAAAATCAAAGAGGAAATAAGGCCCCTAAACAAAGCTTTTCTTTCATTTGTATCTCTTTTGAATTTTCTTCCAAAAACATTTTTTCTCATATAGAAATTTGACGATGGAAGGTAGAAGGTTGAAGGTAGGTGGCGTCTATTCCGCTAACGACACGCCTTTCCCCTTGAGTTTTTCTTCAATAGCCATTATTGATTTGCTTCCCATGTTGCGCATAGACATTAAATCTTTCTTCGTTGTAGACAGAAGTTGACCTATGGTTTCAATTTTTCCATTGCGAAGGCTATTATATATTCTGGTTGGCAAATCAAGCTCATCAACCGTAAGCTTTGATATACTATCGACAACATCTGATTTAGTGCTTGTGTTCTCAGAGGGCGCTAAGGATTTTGGCTCGTAAGCCTGCAAAAAATAAGAGCTTAAAATCTTAGCCGCATCAATCAGTGCTTCTTTTGGACTCATTACTCCATTAGTCCAAATATTCAAAGTTAACCGATCTAAGTCTGTCTGTCTACCAACACGTGTTGCTGAAACTTCATAATTGACTCTTTTTACAGGAGTAAAGACTGCATCTGTTGGAATAACTCCTAAGGAACTACTTCTTTGTTCCTCTGCGGATGAAAATCCTAAGCCCTGTTCGACTGTCAATTCCATTTCAAATCTTGATTTTTTGTCGTTGATATTACAAATATAATGATCTTTATTTACAATTTCAACGTTTTCTGGAAGATCAAAATCGGAAGCTGTTACTTTCTTTGGACCCTTAACTGACAATAAAACTTTACCTTTATCCGTTGAGTCCAGAAGTTTAAAATTCAAACCCTTTACGTTAAGTAAAAGATCAACAACATTTTCCTTAACTCCTGAGATGGTTGAAAATCTATGCTTTACGCCAGAAATCTTAATTTCGGTCACTGCTGCGCCTGGGATAGAAGTCAGAAGCACTCTTCTTAACGCATTTCCAAGCGTGTGGCCATATCCTGGGTCTAATGGCTCAATTACAAAAACGCTGTGATTCTCGCTAATCTTTTCTTCTTTTGTTTTGAATACCGGATTTACCATAAATGTTATTCTACCATTACCTAGAATAATATTCAATAATCAGTTGCAAATCAAAAAGAACTTGAACATCATCCTTTTTTGGCATTCTTATGAGCTTCCCTGATATTCCTTCTTTTTTTAAAAAGGGTAGTATTATACGGTCTTTTTCGGAAATAAGAGGTAATACCTGTACATTTTTCTGCATTTTTGGAGAAAGAGAAACAATATCATTTACTCTTACTTGATAGGACGGAATATTTACTCTTTTTTCATTAACAAAAATGTGTCTATGGGTGACGAGTTGTCTAGCCATTGCTCTTGTCTTTGCGAAACCCAAACGATAAACAACATTATCCAACCTCGTCTCTAAAAGAGATATAATCAGCTCTCCTGTTTCGCCCTTTTTTTTACTCAATGTTTTAACTAAGTTGCCAAACTGCTTCTCCAAAAGTCCGTATGTTGCCTTTGCCTTCTGTTTTTCCCGCAATTGCTGACCATACTCGGAAAGTCTTCTTCTGATCTTTTTTTTCAAGCCACCAGGCGGAATATTAAGCCGTCTCCTTAGACTTCCCGATTCTTTCTCTAAGATGTTCAGGCCTTCTCTTCTTGCTATTTTATGTTTTGGTCCAGTATATCTAGCCATATTTTTGTTTGTCATGCTGAACCCTGTCCTGAACTTGTTTCATGGATTGCTTCAGCATCTATAACCATCTTCTTGGGATCCCGAAAACTTGTTCGGGATGACATTTATATTCTCCTTTTCTTTTTTGCCCTAGGCCCATTGTGCGGAATGGGCGTTATATCTGCAATCAGAGAAATCGAAAGTCCGCCGCTTTTAATTGCCCGAAGCGCAGAATCCCTTCCTGACCCTGGGCCTTTTACATACACCTCAACCGCTTTTAATCCTTTTTCAACTGCTTTTCTTGCAACATTCTCTGCTGCGCTACTGGCGGCAAAAGGAGTAGATTTTCTCGTACCCTTAAAGCCCGCGGATCCAGCCGAGCCCCATCCAATGGTCTCTCCTTTGTTATTGGTAATTGTAACTATAGTATTATTAAACGTAGAAGATATGTAAGCCCGGCCATTGCTAGAAACTTGAACATTATTTTTTTTCTTTGCTTTTCCTGTGCCGGCAGACAAATGGTTAATCTTTTTAATATCTACCATGATTATTTTTCCTCTTCTTTCTTGTCAATTCCCAATTTCACTGCAGCTTCCTTTTTAATTGCCCCAATCGTAACTCTTTTTCCTCTTTTTGTTCTGGCATTAGACCGTGTGCGCTGTCCTCTTACGGGAAGATTCTTGCTATGTCGCATGCCCCGATAAGAAGATATTTCTTTAAGTCTTTTAATATTAGCGCTTACCTCTGCCCTCAAATCTCCTTCAAGTTTGTACGCCTCTAAAACCTTCTGTATCCTTTTTTGTTCGTCTTCAGAAAGGTCTTTGATCCTTTTAAAGCTTTCAACCTGGGCTTTCTTAAGAATATCTACTACATTTTTGCGCCCAATGCCATAAATATATGTGAGTCCGATATCAACTCTTTTTGCGTCTTGTAAATTGTATCCCGCTATTCTCATATCATCCCTGTCTCTGTTTGTGCTTTGGATTTTCACACACTACGCGAACAACTCCTCTTCTTCTTATAATTTTGCATTTAGCACACCTTTTGTTAACACTGGCCTGAACCTTCATAGTATTTAGCTCCTAGTTATCTAGCTGCTAGTGTCTAGTTATTCTGCAATGCAGAACTGAACGCTGAGCGTTAGTTGCTAGACACTATTTATAGCGATATACTATTCTCCCTTTTGTTTTATCATAAGGGGTCATTTCTATCCTCACTTTGTCTCCAGGCAGAATCTTGATAAAATTCATCCTCATTTTACCCGATAAATGACAAAGTATTATGATTCCATTTGCCAGCTCTACCCTAAAGAGCGTATTGGGCAAAGACTCCTTTACCACCCCTTCTATTTCAAAAGAACCCTGATGAGCCATAAAAAAAATCCTAATGTCTAATTGACCTAATTGACCTAAATTATTTAGAAATTAGGAATTAGAAATTAGAAATTTATCTACGTATTATAACAAACTAACTTCAAAACCGCAATCATTTTTTAGTCAAAACTAACGGCCCATTATCAGTAATAGCAACAGTTCTCTCAAAAAGTCCGGACAAGCTATTGTCTTTTGTTTTAATAGTCCACCCGTCACTCCCGGCGTATGTTACATCATGTTTCCCCATATTGTAAATAACCTCAATTGCAATTGTCATACCCTCTCTTAACTTCGGAGTCTTCTCAAGAGCGCTATCTAGAAATCCAGGCACTTCTGGTTCTTCATGAAGATTTCTTCCTATACCATGCCCTATAAGACTTTTAACAACAGAATATCCCGCACCCTCAACCATCTTCTGGATGGCTTTAGAAATGTGTCCTACTCTATTCCCAACTCTTGCCTCCTGTATTCCGCTCTGAAGCGCCATCATCCCTGTCTTTAGAAACTCATCAATCTCATCTTTGTTGCTTGTTGCTTGTTGTTTGCTGTTTGTTGAAACTCGGACCGTCTCCGCCATATCTGTATTAAATCCTTTATAATACACTCCGCAATCTATTCCAACAATGTCTCCTTCTTTGAACTGATACGAAGTTGGTACACCATGAACCACAACGTCATTTGTAGAAACACAAATAGTATTTCTATAGCCCTCTACTTTTTTAAAAGCCGGCTCTCCGCCTTGTTTTAAAATTAATTTCTCTGTAAGTTTGTCAATGTCCAGCTCTGTTACACCAGGGCTTATCTGCTCAAGAACTTCCGACAGGGCTTCTGCAAGTATCTGGCCGCCTCTTCGCATTATTTCTATTTCTTCTTCTGTTTTAATACTAATCATAGTAAATATTTTTCTTTTAACATACGCATCACTTTCTCAACAGTTTGCTCTACCGTATCGTTGGTCGTATCCACGACCACTGCGTCTTTAGCTATCCTTAATGGAGAAGCATTCCTTTCAGTATCCTTCTCATCTCTATCTTTTAGATCTTTTAGTACATCATCAAGCCTCATGCTAATTCCTCTTTTTTCGAATTGCTTAAGTCTCCTTTGTGCCCTTGTCTTGATATCTGCCGTTAAATAAATTTTTATATCTGCGTCTGGAATCACAACTGTTGTAATATCTCTTCCTTCCACAACAACACTTTTTCTTTTCTGAATTGATGATCGGACCATTTCCTTTTGCCTTAACACCATTTCTTCTCTAACTTTTGGAAAAGCAGAGATATCTGAGGCAATTTTACTTATATTAGGCTTGAAAATTTCAAGCGATACATCTTTACCATTCAGGAAAGCTTTTATTCCTTCCTCTTTTGGCTCAAGCTCAATAGAAATTTTATTTAATAATTCAAGGACTTTAATCTCATCTTCAATATCTATTTTCTCCCAAAGACAAGCAAGCGCCAGCGCCCTGTACATTGCCCCCGTATAAACATAGAAGGCATTAAGTTTTTTTGAAAGAGCAACTGCCAAAGTCCCTTTTCCTGATCCAACCGGTCCATCTATCGCAACTTTTACTACTTTATGCATAAATATCTTTTCAAGAAAAATGAAACTTCCTCATGTGGGGCTAAGCATGAAAAGATTAACTTCTGCTAACTTTCTTTAAAATCTCCTTATATATCTCCTCTATCTTCTTCTCTCCATCAATCTCAATTAAAATCCCTTTCTTTCGATAGAAATCGAGGACTGGTTCTGTCAGCTTATGGAAAGATTCTATTCTTTTTCTGATTGCCAAAAGAGTTTCATCCTCTCTTGTTTCACCGTTTCGATAACTCAACCGCCATAAGGCTTCCTTGTCAGATACTTTAAGGTATATGACCCTATCAACCCCGCTCTTGAATGATTTTGCCTGAGGTACTGTCCTTGGAAACCCATCAAGTATATATCCTCTCTCATATTCTGATCTCGCAAGATACTCGTTAACAATAGTGAGTGTTTTTCTGTCGGGAATAAGATATCCTGCATTCATTATTTCTTTTATATAACGGCCAAGTTTTGTCTTTTCCTTGGCAAGCGCCCTGAATATGTGGCCTGTTGAAAGATATGGAACTTTAAGTGCTCTTGACAGAAGGTTGCCTTGCGTAGACTTTCCTGCGCCTTGAATGCCAATCAATATTATTTTCATAGAAAGTTAACTAACTTTTGAATCCTTCGTAACTCCTCATTACCAATTGAGCTTCCATTGTTTTAATAGTCTCAAGAACAACAGAAACTACAATTAATATCCCTGTTCCGCCAAGCGCTAGCGTTTGTACATTTGTAAGCGCGCGCGCTATTTCTGGGAAAATGGCTATTATACCTAAAAAAATCGCCCCAGCCAACGTTATACGAGTCAGAATATAATTCAAGTAACTCGCGGTAGGACTCCCAGGTCTAATGCCAGGTATAAATCCTCCATATTTTTGTATCTCCCCTGAGATTTTTTTTGGATTAAAAATAACTGCTGTGTAAAAATAAGTGAACCCAACAACCAAAAGGAAATAGAATGCATTGTAGAATATGCCCGAAGGATTGAAAAGCGAAGTAATTGAGGTCGCAATATTATATAAAATTTTATTAGGCGTTGCAGTTAGATAATTTGCGACGATTGACGGAAGAAGCACTAATGAAACTGCAAAGATGATTGGGATAACCCCTGCTTGGTTAACTCTAAGGGGAAGGTGCGTTGATTGGCCTCCATACATTTTGTTTCCCCGGACTCTTTTGGCATAGAAAACAGTTATCTTACGCGTACCTTCATTTATAACAATGATCGATGCTACCACCAAAACTCCC
>JBBTXK010000140.1:0-3899 GCA_038062315.1 Patescibacteria group bacterium | reverse complement strand
TACCTTTAATAAACTGATCATAACCCCGTTTGAATATCTGATTTGCTTTTTCGTCTTTTTCAGTGAATAATCCCAGCACTTCTTTTCTTTTTATTTTGGATAAATGGTATGCAGTCCATTGAGAAAGCACAATTCCTCCTAATGCCGGTGCAACAACCATATCTATTTTTTCATTTTTAAATTTTTGGGCTATGAGTCTGCACACATCGGATGCTATCTTGGTATGTGGATATAATAGATCTTTTCGTACATATACACTTCCATGTCTACCGGACGTGTATACGAAATGACTATTGGTTACGATCGCATTAATAGATTTTAGTATCTTAATTACGTCTTTCATCTATATTTATTGATATTATCTCTAAACTTAGATGCTTCTTTTCGGGGACTATCAGAATAGATAACGTGACGGCTAACATTAAACATGACCCCTTTTTTTTGTTTGTTTATACCAGATTTTACAGCTTTAGCAATCGTAGCATTTTGATGGCCAATTCCTGCGGAAAGGAAAGTATGATCAGGAAAAATGTCTCTTACTCTCTTGAGTTCGTTTGGATATGTTGATCCTACAAAAATGCCAATATTTTCATATTTCCAAGTTTTTATTATATTTGCCATTGCCAGATAATAGGGTTTTCTATTAATGGAGAAATTCTGAAATGTTGGGGAATCTGGATTTGAGGTTTTTAGCAAAAGTATTATTAATTTGTCCCTATATTCTAGAAAGGGAAGCAGTGAATCCAGTCCAAGGGTCGGAAAAACTGTAATCGCATCCGCTTTCCAGAAATCAAAAGCGGCTTTTGCATACATCCTGGCAGTATTTGGGATATCTGCCCTTTTTGCGTCAAGGATAGTTGGAATTTCAGGGTATTTTTTTTGAAGATACTGCATTGTCAGCTTTAATTGCCCAAGCCCGTCAATTCCATACGCTTCATAGAAAGCGATGTTAGGCTTATAGCTGCAAACTAAATCGTGTGTAGCATCAATAATTTCTTTGTTAAATTCAAAAATAGGATTTTTCTTTTTCAAAATGCGTTTTGGGATTTTCTCCAAATCCGTATCCAACCCAACGCAAAGTAAGGAATTATTTTTATTTACAATATTATTGAATTTCTGTGTGAATTTCATAACATTTGCTGTTCCGTTAGACAATTAATAACAAGTTCGATTAGTTTTTTGGGAGAGTCTTCGAAGAAGATTTTTGCCTTGGTTTTCTTAAAAACTTTTTTCATAAGATATGGAAGTTCATCTGCGACCCCTCCTGTGCCAGTCAGTATGCCTATTACTTTCCCCATATCATAAAGGTTCGTAAATTCATTCATGGTGCCCCATCTGCCCGAAATAATTATTCCGACATCACAATTTGCTGTTGAGATAACATTTCTATATTTCTTGCAGACTTGTTCGTTATTTGCAAACTCAAAGTTCGAAGGTATGAATATTAATCTTTTATAAATCGAGAGATCATCTTTCGGAGTAAATTTTTTTTGTCCGTATAAATCAAGCATTGGGGAGAATCCCCACACAGGATTACCGTTCCCTGAGCCTTCTTTGGCCGTTATATAAGGAAGACCCGAACACGCTCCTGTAATTATAGTAAGTTTGTGACTATTTAATATCCTCCCTAACTGCTTTGCTTTTTCTTTAGAGTTAGCATCTGCTTCGTCTGCAGAAGAACCAAATATTCCAATTTTATGACTCATATTCTTTTTTCCAAACTTCATATGCAAGGTATGGATTCCACATAGCGCCTGTTGCTGATTGCACAAGATCTGCTCCGGCTTTTCGATATTGAAAATAATCATTTGCTATGATAACTCCTCCAACACCTATAATTTTAAATTTGTACTTTTTAGCTTTTCGAATTTGATTTAACTTTTCAACCATCTCAAGCCCTGCCCATTTAATTGCGTTTCCGCAGATTCCGCTTTTCAAACGATTTGGACCCGGGAGAGCCTGATTGCCATTTTTGTCTACGACTTCTACCTGAAGAGTGTTAATGCAGGAAATTGCGTTGGCATACTTTTCAGTAATCTCTGCAATTTTTTCGATATCTTTTTTGTTTTTATAATAACCAACTTTAAGAATTAAAGGGGTTTTTCCAATGACTTTTCTTAGCAATCTGCAAATTTTTTCAGTAGCTTCAAGATTGTAACAAACTAATCCTTCGTTTCCGATATTCGGACAAGAAAGATTTGCTTCGAGTACTTTGACATGTGTTTGGTTTGCCAATTTTGCAGCTTTTGCAAAGTCCTCTATAAATTCTTCCTGCGTTTGATTTTTTTTGACAGTTCCCATAAAACTTAATACTAAAAGCTGTCCTTTTTTCTCGTAAGTCTTGGCTTTTTTAACGTCTTTCTGCCAGACTTTTGGCTCTTTTGATGGAACTCCAAATGAATTTGTGATGTTTATTTTGGAAAAATTTTTTGGAGCTTGTGTTACAGCGTTTAAACGGGGATTTGTTTGGGGATGAAGTTCCTTTGGCGAGTCTACATAAAGAATATTAGGATGGGGATGACACGGAAATATATCAGCTCTTACTGTTTTGTATGTAGCAACAGAAAATCCAAAATCAAAAGCGCCTTTAATAAACTTACTATTCAAAAGTGGACCTGCGGGAATTCCAAAGGGAAGATTAACATCAAATCCCAAAAACCTAAATTTATTTTTTGACTTCTTAATGACTGGTTTCTTGAGTTTTCTTAAGCCTACTGGTCCTAATTCATAGTTCTTTTCGTAAGTTAGGTTAATGTCATAGAGCAAGGAATTCATGGAAGAGTAATTTTTCGTCTTCTTGATGCAACTTTAAGTTCTAATATGGCCCTTAGAAATTCTGCCTGTGCAATGGCAAAATCTTTTTGGCTCGCCTTTTCGCCTGATTCTTTAATAATTTTTTCAGCTCTCTTTTGGGCTTCTATTGCCTTTGTTACTTCGACATCTTCGCTTCTTACTGCATAGTCCGCTAAAATTGAAACATTGTTGTTTCTAACCTCCAAAAAGCCACCAGTTACGGCTATATAATGTTCTTTTCCGTCTTTTTTTATAATGATTTCTCCAGAGGCAATCTTTGTAAATAGAGAAATGTGGTTTGGTAAAATTGCGATTTGTCCAACACTGGTTGGTAGAATTACCTCTTCGACCTCTTCTTTATAGACTACTTTTTCAGGCGAAATAATCTCAAAGTTGAAATTCATTTTTTACTCTTTTCGACAGCTTCCTTAATTGTCCCAACCATATAAAATGCTGATTCGGGAAGACCGTCATGTTTTCCTTCCAAAATCTCTTTAAATCCCTGTATAGTATCTTCTATTTTCACATACTTTCCTGGCTGACCTGTAAATATCTCTGCTACAAACATCGGCTGACTTAAAAATCTTTGAATTTTTCTAGCTCTTGCGACAATAAGCTTGTCTTCGTCAGACAATTCGTCAATTCCCAAAATTGCAATAATGTCCTGGAGGTCTTTATACCGCTGTAAAACTTTTTGAATGCCCCTTGCAACTTCGTAGTGATCATGGCTTACAACTTGCGGGTCTAATATTCGAGATGTTGAAGTCAGCGGATCTATTGCCGGATAAATCCCTTGTTCCGCAATAGATCTTTCCAGAGTAATTGTTGCATCTAAATGTGAAAAAATAGTTGCCGGGGCAGGATCTGTGTAATCATCGGCTGGAACATAAACAGCCTGTACAGAAGTGATAGATCCTCTTTTGGTGGAAGTTATTCTTTCCTGAAGTCCACCTATTTCAGTTGCAAGAGTTGGCTGATACCCAACAGCGGATGGCATACGTCCTAGAAGAGCTGATACTTCTGATCCAGCCTGGGCAAATCTGAAAACATTGTCAATAAAAAGAAGTACGTCTTTCCCTTCAACGTCTCGAAAATGTTCCGCCATG
>JBBTXK010000139.1:0-6088 GCA_038062315.1 Patescibacteria group bacterium | reverse complement strand
AGGAGTTTATAGAAGAGGTTATTGGTGAAAGGGTTGAGGATTTGAAAATAATAACAGAAATAGAAATACGGGTTGATACACCCAATCTGGTGGATGAACTACCCACATCAATTGAGGAAAAAGTTGCAGAAATTAAAGCTGAAGTAGTAGAAAATATCATTGAAAATATTATCGAAGATCCGACCAGTCTTACGGAAAGTGAATTGATTGCTGATTTAGGAAGTCATGGTGATACCTCAATCACTGATCTTGAAGTAATCCATACACTCGAAGAAATACTGGAGAGTAGACCTGAGATACCTGTTGAAGTAGTTGAAACAGTTCATGAGTTGGAAGAGCAATTAATAGAAGATTTTGTGGAAACTGTTACAGAGGACCCCATACATGCCTTAGAACCTGTTCCAGGGGTGATTGAAACCCTGGTTGAACTAAAAGAAGAACAGCCTGCTTCAGTTGATGCCTCTTTAGATTTAGCTATTGAGAAAGAAGTGGAAGTGATCCAGGAATATTTAGAAACCCAAGTTGATAGCCCGGGAACTTTAGAAACATATATTGCCCAAATTGAAGAAAGCCCGGTTGTAACTGAGGTAATATCTAAAATTGGAGGGAGTGAATTTAATCAAGTTCTGGAACAAACTGTCACTGAAGTTTCGCAAACAGCCATACAGGAACAAACCCTACTCGAAGAAACTGTAGCCCAGATTGAACAAAAAATATTTTCTGATACAGAAAGTGGTCAGGCTATAGTAGAAACCTTACCGGAAACCGTCCAGGAAGAAATACAACAAGTTCAACAAGAAGTGCCTGTTGAACAAATTCCGCAAGTGGAAGTAACCACTGAAACGTCAACATCAGAAACCACCCCAACAACCACTGAGACAACAATAGAAACCTCTACTCCTGCTGTCGAGACTCCTTCTACCTCTACCACTACAGAAGAACAAACAACCGAAACTACACCTGCATCTGAACAACCAGCAGCCCCTGTTATTCCTGGATTGTAATAGTATAGTCAACAGTAGTTATTCAACATATGTGAACCTGACTAGAGAACAAAGTCCAAGACTCAAAAAATCTTCGGCTCTAACCTTAAACTCACCGACAAAATAGTTTACTCTGAAGCTCTAAATCCATGGTCCGCCCTTCGGGCGGACCCGCCAGCTCGGGATTGGGAGCTCCTTTACGAAAAAGTTCGAACCTCTTTCATTGTATCATTGTAGTCGTCCTTCGGCTACGCTCAGGACTCCTACTATTTATATTGCTCGGCCTTCGGCCTCGCTTCAGTATTTTTTACACAAACGAAAAGAAGCGCGATTTTTTAAGTTAAGAGCCGGATTTAAACTCGTTTGATTATAGCATATTCCGTATCAACCCACCCACCCGACGAAAAGGTGGCGGCGACCCCGCCTTTGGGCGCTAGGTCCCGCTTGGGCGGGACTCGCCATTGGTTTTACATTTCTCAAATCCGCTACAGTATCTCACTAGCTCCGAAGAAACTTATAATCGTTGCGCCGTCGGCGGAAGCCGCCACCAAAACCAATCGGCCAGAATGGTGGAAATTGGCCGATTTTCCTTCATTGAGTCTTACCAAAGTGTGCTAGAATTGGGTTGTGAGCGATACCAAAATTGCCATATTCAAAGGTAAAGAAATCAGAAAAACTATTCACAATAGTGAATGGTGGTTTTCCGTAATTGATATAGTCGAAACATTAACAGACACAGAGCGTCCAAGAAAGTATTGGAATGACCTCAAAAAAAAATTAATTAAGGAAGGATATACTGAAGTGTCCGAAAAAATCGGACAGTTGAAACTCCAAGCACCGGATGGGAAATTGCGGGAGACTGATTGTGCAAATACCGAAACGATATTTAGGATTATCCAGACTATTCCATCTCCCAAAGCAGAGCCGTTCAAACGATGGCTGGCTAAAGTTGGGTACGAAAGGATACAAGAAATAGAAGATCCGGAACTGGCAACAAAAAGAACACGGGCACTTTACAAAGCTAAAGGATATTCTGATGACTGGATTGAAAAGCGGATGAGAGGTATCGCTATTCGGGAAGAGCTAACTGATGAATGGCAAAAGCGAGGAGCCAAGCTGCAAAAAGATTATGAAATTCTAACAGCAGAGATTTCCAAAGCATCGTTTGGGGTTACTCCCAACCAGTACAAGAAGTTGAAAGGTTTAAAGCGACAAAACCTGCGTGACCACATGGATGATTTCGAACTGATCTTTACCATGCTTGGCGAAAGATCAACAACAGAAATTCACCGTACTGAAAACTCAAAGGGAATACCAAAACTTAAAAGTGATGCTAAAGCAGGCGGTGATATTGCCGGAGGCGCAAGAAGGAAACTTGAGAAAAGACTTAAACGCTCAATTGTTTCCAAAGCAAATTACTTGCTAAATAAAAGAAAGGCAAAACAACTTATATAATAGACTCCCGTATTCTAAAAACTAATGCACCCCTTTAGGGTTTAGTGAGGTACTCAGAAAATACTTCCTGAGGTGTTTTGAATTTAAGACGTTTTCTGGGTCTATTATTTAATTCCCATTCAACGTCTTTTAATTCTTCATCCGTGATTGTAGCAAAGTCTGTTCCTTTTGGAAAGTAGTATCTTATCCATAAGTTACAATTTTCATTTCCCCCTCTTTGCCAAGAAGAATATGGATCTGCAAAATATGCTTGTATTCCAAACTCTCTGTGACTTGCATGCTCAGAGCCGTTATCAAGAGTTGTTGAGCGTTTTGCATACGATATCCGAATTAAATTCACTCATACCGAAAGTATGTCAAAAGATTCAAAAAATAGATAAGAAGTGTTTTTAAACTTTAGTAATGGCATAAATAAGATGTTATTCTTAATTACTTATAACTCTTTTCTTGAACACAACAAACTCGCCTTTTTCTATGGTTAGCTCGTAGTTTGGATTGTATTTCAGTTTTTGTATTAACTTTCTTTCATTGCTTCCGATACGTAAGAATATAACCATATCTGCAGTCTCTACTCCTGAAGGAATAACAAAGACTTGTTCCCGCTGAGAAACATGAGAACCAACATTGTTAGTAACAGCAACGCTGTATCTTTTAGGTATACCGGCTAGGTAATCGCTTATGAATTTTTGGTTTTTGATAGGATAGGTGTACATTTTCACATCTTGTCTAACTGTTCCTGGTAGAGGACCATAGAGGTAGGAGGCAATCAAAGAATTTATAAGAAGGTAAAAGATAAAGAAAGCTGAGGGTATAATAGGAACTCGTTTCTTGATTAAGACTACTGAATGAATGGCGGCAATAAAGATGAATGGAGAAATGTTTGCTGTATATTGATAGTAAAGCTCGCGAAACAGTTGCTTGCTGCTTAAAAGGTTTATGAGCAAATCAGGGACGGCAAAAATAAGATAGACAGGCGAAAGGAAAGATAAATATCCATGCGGAGAAAATAATTGGATAAGATAATTTATGCGATTCGGCTGAAAGATAATCCCCAGTATTTTCTGGGGAGAAAGTAAAACTGTCAATATTACCTTTGATGGCGAATCTCCAAAGTCAGAATAATAAGCCAGCGCAAAATGTTGCGAGCCCAACGCCTGAGGAATAGCATACCAAATAAGAAAATAAAAGATGCCGATTGAGGCTAAAAAAACAATTGCTCCAAAAAGACGTTTTTTTTGTTGGATAAATAACAAAATTCCAAATAGGGCGATTATCAACCATACTTGCTCTTTGCATAAAGCTGACAGAAGGGCAAAAAGAGTAAAATATTTGTAATTTTTCTTTAGATAAAAATAGTAAGTTCCCAAAAGAAAGGTGGTCGCAAGAGTTACCGCATGAAAATCATAGAGATTTGTCCGCTGTACAGCCGGATTCAAAAGGTAAGTAAATGCGAAGACTAACGCGATATTTTTGTTTTTTATAATACTTTTTCCTATTGCATAAACAAAAAAAGCACCCGCTCCAACTACCAATGTTTGAATCAAAAGAAGCATTTTAGGATGAGACCATACAAGATAAAATGGGGATAGTAGAATAAGCATAAAATCCGCATGAGCAGATAATCTGGAAATTATAACTCCATTGCTATTTGATGCCTGGAAAATTCTGCCGTTAATCGTATTCCAAACAGCCTGATCCATATTGCCCAAATCAAAGCGTCCTGTATGAAAGTTGTCAAAACGTAAGAAGCTGGTGGTAGTAAAATAAAAACAATATATGGCAAATAATAAGAAAAGAGCTACTTCATGCCTATGGGAAACAATCCACTTTAAGGAAACCGTCCGCGCCTTCATTACTCAATCTTAGTTCCAAAAGATCGAAATTGCAATCGAGGCGTATTCAATTACTAGCTGCTATTTGTTATACTCACAGGGGTTGCCTAAGCATATGTTACCTATTTTAACCCAGGCTCTTTGGCGGGATGAAGCATTCTCAGCACTCATTGCTGAAAAGAATATTTTTGAAATCGTGAAGCTGTCCGCACAGGACACATCTCCTCCGCTTTACTATATTCTTCTTCACTATTGGATGATTTTATTTGGAAATACTGAAGTGGCTATTAGAACTATGTCTTTACTTTTTCATTTACTAACAGTGATCGCAATATTTTTTATCGCAAGAAAAATAATCCGCTCTCTTCCAGTATATGCATCTATTTCCTTGGCAACTCTTCTTAATCCATTTTTGGTGCAATATGCATTCGAAGCACGAACGTATAGCCTTCTTGCTTTTTTATCGGTAACAGCATTGTATCTGATAATAATCAAGAAGAATATCATGGCCGGAATTGTTTTGGCAATAGCGATTTTCTCACATAATTTTGCTATTTTTACTTTTTTTGTATTTGCTATCTGGTTATTTATGAATAAAGCTAAATTGCAATTTTCTTCGTTCCTCAAATTAGTGGGTTTCCCATTATTAATGGTACTCTTATGGGGATGGGTAATCTTGATGCAATGGTCCAAATTTGCTCACGGTTTTTGGATATCCAAACCAACGATATCTACTCTTTCTCACTCTTTTGAAATTTTTTCATCAGGAGAAATCCTATATCCAATCAGGTTTGTGCTCTATTTGTCTAGCATAATACTTTTCATTGGCGCAGGTTTTACTTGGATACGAAAATATAATAGCAAAGATAGCTCAGTTCTACTTATTTTTTTACTTATTTTTATACCACCCCTCATTACGTTCTTTTTCTCACTATTCTCTACTCCAATATATTATGATCGATATTTAATCTTAACAGCGCCCATGCTTATCTTATTTATAGGTTATTCTTTAGCAAGATTATCACAAATAAATTCCGTAGCAAGATTTATCATCGGCGGATTTACAGTAACTTATCTAACGATTCTTTCTATTGCCTGTATACAAGTTGTTTCAAAATCAACAAAACCCGCGATAAATTCTAGCATCACGGAGATTCTCTCCCAAGCGCAAGAAAAAGACGTTATAGTCAACAAGAATGCACTTAACTTCCTAGAAACCAAGTATTATCTTAGAAGAAATGCAAAGTTTAATATACCTCTCTACGCCTATTCTCAGGATGGACAAATTCCTTTTTTTATCGGAGGGGTTCTGTACGAACCTCATGATATTATAAAAGAAATGCCTAAAAATAGAAGGGTGTGGCTAATCAAAAGCGATGGAAAATATGAATTGTTAAAAGTATGATCGATGTACATTGTCATTTGAATTTCCATGCGTTTGAAAAGGACTGTGATGAGGTAATTAAAAGGGCTTTTGAGGCGAGTGTTAGTAAGATTATTAATGTCGGGACCAAGATTGATTCAAGTCAAAAAGCAGTAGAGCTTGCGAATAAATATGAAAACTTGTATGCGATTGTCGGTGTTCACCCACATCACGCAGATAAGCTTTCTCGCCCTCACCCTAACCCTCTCCCAAAAGGAGAGGGAACCCTTTTTCTCCCTCTCCCTAAGGGAGAGGGAGGGGGTGAGGGTTGGCTTGAAGAATTGGAAAAACTAGCCAAACATCCGAAAGTTGTGGCAATTGGCGAAATAGGAATGGATTACTATAGATACAAATCAAATGACATTGTTGATCCAAAACTGCAAAAAGAAGTATTT
>JBBTXK010000138.1:0-3405 GCA_038062315.1 Patescibacteria group bacterium | reverse complement strand
TATTACTATGAAAGAACTCCCCGAAGCAAGCTTCGAGGAAATCTATTCCATTATACTACACCTATTCTCTCCGATCGCAATTTTTAGCTGTCAGCCTATTTTATCTGCCGATAATTCTCGCTTATTTTTCATAGCTTCGTACAAAACTACCCCTAAAGATACTATTACATTTAACGATTTGTTAACCCCCCACATCGGAATCTCAACTATCTGATCTGCAATTTCCAAAACTTCCTTTGAAACTCCTTCGCTTTCATGGCCAACCACAAGAGCTACTGGAAACCTATACTCCGCTTTATCATACGGAACACTTTTCTCGCTCTGTTCTATCGCAATTATTCTTAAATCATAAATCTTAAATCTTAAATCATCTATCGCCTTCTTTGCTGATTCGCAATACTCCCAATTGACCCATTCCGTGGTATTAATTGATGCTTTCTTAATTCTAGATGATGGCGGGGTTTCTGTTTGCCCGCATAAAATTACTTTTTCCGCAGCCACTGCATCTACCAGCCGAAAAATCCCACCCACATTATAAGTATCCATTACGTTATCAAGAATAATATAGATAGGATTTTTCTTTATTTTTTTAAGATCTTCTTGTGATGGTATAGTCGTCCGAAGTTCCTTAGCCCCAAGTTTTATCATGCCCCAATCTTACTAAATTCTGCTGCTCTTGACAATATGATTCAGTTATGAGTTATAATATATTTCATGTTATCAGTTCGATAGTATCGACTATCGAACCGTTTCAACAAAAGAATTTCTACAACTTCTGATATAAAATCTCAGTTAAAAATTGTTAGGGATATTTTCATTTGTTCATCTGAAGTATAGGCTAGAAGTAATTAGAACGCATAAAAAGTCTTTTATACTTATGCTTAATCTTCATTTATTTTTGGCGACCCATACCAAGCGCCCGTGTGAGGATCAAAGCTAAATTCCTGATCTCGTAAAGGGACTTGAGGAGGCATTTCAGGTTCTTCAATTACTTTTCTCCTAATCTTTTCTTCAGGTAAGTCTATTATCGTACCTTTAGCATCTACGAAAGTTGGTGCTATATTTATTCCACCTTCTCTTAACTGGTTTCTAATTTCAATAACCTCATTTATCAATCGTATTTTACGATGATCTGGGTTATTCATATCTATCCCAACAAATTGTGTTTGCATGTTGTAAGCTAATCCATCTAATTGTAACCTTAAACTTAACTCTCCATTGTCGAGAGTGTCCCACTCCATAAGAATGTCTGAATTTTTATTTCCTTCCAATGCATATTCTGGCATGGATTTTTCTTCATAGCCTAAATTACAACCTGCCTGTCTTAGTTCGCGTAAAAGAAATAAACGATTTTTGTTTGGCTGAGGCTGTTTTGCAATTGCCTCGCTAGCTGTCTCAAACCATTGATTCATTCTGGAAACCCCTTCTTCCGTAAATGGTGGTTGTTGAGGGCGTGGATATTCTGTTTGCTCCGCCATAAAGATTTTTCCATTGCAATTGTACTCCTGATTCTTTATATATGTCAATAGCACAAGCTATTTAAGAAGTTCATGTAGCCAGTTCTAAATATCTATTTGTCGTCATCGCTTCCCGAACTCCCAGATCTGCCGGAACCAGATGATCCACTGCCGGAATTTTCTTTTGAATCACTTGAAGAAGAACTTCCGCTATTTTCCGATGCACCGTCATTTTCATTTATCTCATCCTGATCCTTCTGAAATTCACGCGCTGCCTCATGAGCCTTTCTTAGTGCCTCACGAGTCTTCTCTATGAATTTTTCCTTTGCTTTCAAAAGCCTCTCTTGTTTTTTATGTTCAAGTTCAAGAGCTTTCTCCTGCTGCTTTATAAGCGCCTCATTTTTAACCTCAATTGCATGTCTTAATGCCTCCTCACGCCTTGTCTCTTGTCTTTCGCCAGCCTGACTTGCAAGTCTCTCCAAAACGTCAATCGCATGTTCCAATCCTCTGGCAGAATCACTTGCTACCCTTACATGATCTTCAAGCTCATCCTCAAGATCATCCTCTATTTCGTTCTCAAGCTCATCCTCAGGCAAATTATCTTCCACTTCTATCTTAGCCGCTTTCAAAGCTTCTTTTGCTGCTTTTACTTGCGCCTTTAGTTCTCCTTGCGCTTGCTCTTCCAAAAAGGAAAGTTTTTTTCGTTTGTCTTTAATCAGCTCATTTATGGTTTTTGCCAAAAGTTTTACATCCTTGCCTTTCAGTCTCGCTTGCGTTAGATCATTTGCAGCTTTTTTGAGATTGTCCGATACCTCGGAAAGAGCAAATTTTATTCTCTCCTCATTATTTTTTGCCAGCATAAATTGAAGTTCTGCCAGTCTTTCTCCTGCGATAGCGGTATGGACTTTTGCCCGTGTCTGCGGACTAAATGCCAAAAGCAAACGTATGTTTTGCTTCAACTCATCAAGGAAAAAAAGTGGACTATCAGGTAGCAAAATGCCTGGTCCTTCAGTTGTAGACGGGATTGAAAGATCGGAAGATACCGTAGTCTCTCCCAAAACTTGGGAGCGATGGCGAGCTGAAGCCGAAGGCGAAAAAATAAGAAAGCAACCAAAGACCAAAGACAAAAGACTAAAGACCAAAACGCTAAGAGACTTTTTGCTCACATACCTATTTTGATATCTTTTTATCCTATTTGTCAAGCCCCAACTATTGGTTTATAATATCCTAATGACTGCAACAGGACATGCAATAATTGGGACTGTAATTGCCGCAAAAGTCGCAGACCCTGGCCTTGCGATTCCCTTAGCAATTGCCTCGCATTTCGTGGCGGATGCTATTCCGCATTGGGATATAGCTACAAATAGAAAAGAAAAAACAAGAGGAACTTTAATTCTTGAGGCTTTTTCAGATGTAATGCTGGGCATTGTGCTTTCTTTCTTAATTCTGGTTATCATATTCCCTGCCACAAGCCCTTTATACGCATTCCTTATGATTCTTCTATCGCAAAGTCCTGATTGGCTTACCGCCCCATATTATTTTTTTGGAATCAAATCGTTTAAGTGGGCTTACAAGCTCCAAAAGATTTTCGACAAGGATCTCGATAAGCCATGGGGCATCATCAGCCAAATCGCGCTTCTGATCTTGATTATAATCATTGCAAAAGTATTCTAAACATGCCATATTAACATAATGAACATCCCAAAAGAACTAACAACTGTTACAAGCCTTTCAAGAATTATCACAGCTGTTATTTTTACAGTTTTTCCATTCGCAGGATTTTATCTCGGATTTCTATATCAACACCAATTTACTCAATATCTGGAAGACCGAACAACCCTAAATAGATATGCAATAAAACCCTCACCTGTTGCCATACAAGATACCTCAATTGCAAATTGGAAGACGTATAGGAATGAGGAGTATAGGTTTGAGTTGAAGTATCCAG
>JBBTXK010000137.1:0-9181 GCA_038062315.1 Patescibacteria group bacterium | reverse complement strand
AGTTGCGATATGCAAGTCATATCCCATTATCACAAATGCGTCAACATGTTTTGAGAGAAGCTCTAATTCAAAAAGACCAGGAACAGATCCGGAAATAGCATAAGTATCTATAGTAAGAATAGCATTAGGAAACTGACGTTTTAATTCAGAGCCGAGATTTGTTACAAGGCGAGTAAATCCGTTGCGAGATTCCGGGGATGGGGTGCCAACATACTCAAAGTCAAGATTAATTCCATCTAGATTTTTAGAGCTCGCAAGATATAGAGCGTTTGAAATGAATGCCTTTTGGGCGACATCTGAGCTGACAAGACTCTCTATATTGTTATTGTCAAACGCTTTTAGTGTTAAAAATACTTTTAGCCCACTGTCTCTTGCTCGCTTTATAAATTTATTAAGTAATGGATCTTTCCACATTTGCCACCCGGGATCTATTTCATTGGTTTTACTATTTATAATAACAATGTTTCCTTTTCCGTCTGCTTCCAAGCCAAAAAGGCTAACTGAAGTCAAGGTGCTAAGATTAATATCATCAGCTTTTGGTAGCATCCAATAAGGAAAAAAACCTAGAATTTCTTTCTTGGGTTTACTTGTTACAACAAGAAGGACATTGGACTTTGGATAAGAAAATGCTCTTTCAGGATCAATTGGTGCAGAATTTGCGTATACTTGAGCGATTGGTCCTTGATTCCCACTCTTTGTGGTGCTCACGGTTTTTGGCACAATCTCTACGGGAGTAGTGCTTTTCGTTGGAGTACTGGCTTGGTTAATTAAGATAAAGCCTAAAGAGAAAACAAAAAAAATCAAAAAAGCTAGTATAAATTTTCTGCTTTGAAGAAGACCTGAAGTCTTTGCCTTTTTTTCATGCGGAACACCAATTGTTAGTTGATTGAGCGACTCATTGAATTCTTCTGGCGTTGCCCCGGCACGAATAACATCTGCTTTTATTTGGTCAAGCGTATAGTTGCGTTGGATTTTTTGACCAATATATTCCTTGATTATCTTAATATATCCATCTCTCATGCAGATTCTAGTATGAATTATTATACCTTATATGTCAACCCATAAACCATTGTTGTCGCAAAATACTTCATTTACTGGGTTTGTTTAGTCATTTTACGACATTTGCATGTCGCAGAATGAGTTTGGTATACTTGTAATTATAATTTACTAGCTTTATGAATGCTTTACCTCAGCTTATTGATGAATTCTTGGAATATTTGGAGATTGAGAAAAGTTGTTCCAAGCTTACTATCCGTGACTACAGGCACTATTTGGAAATCTTTAATAAATGGTTTGGTACTTCCCTACCGCTTAAAACTATTTCTGATTTGGATTTATCAACTGTTAGAAAATATAGGGTTTACTTGGCAAACCGCGTTGATAACAAAGGATTAACTTTAAAGCGGGTTACTCAGAACTACTATGTTATATCACTCCGATCCTTTTTGCGATTTCTTATAAAAAACGATCATAAAGTTCTTGAGCCATCAAAAATAGATTTGCCAAAAGCAGAGAGCAGAAGTTTGAAATTCTTGGACAGAGAACAAATTGATCGTTTGGTTACAGTAGTTGATACTTCCAAAGAAGAAGGGTTGAGGGATAGAGCTATTCTTGAGCTTTTGTTTTCAACAGGGCTTAGGGTGTCTGAGCTTGTAAGATTAAATCATAATCAAGTAAATCTAGAGAGAAAAGAGTTTGGGGTAATTGGAAAAGGAGGCCGGGCTCGTGTTGTTTTCGTTTCCGATAGAGCGGCAGATTGGTTAAAAAGATATCTTGAAAAAAGAAAAGACCGCTTCTCTCCACTTTTTATCCGTTATTCAGGAAGAGTTGATGAGCAGAATAACGGCGAGAAAATGCGTTTGACAGCGAGAAGCGTTGAGCGAATTGTTAAAAAATATGTTCGCTTGGCTCGTTTGCCAGTGGATGCAACTGTACACACGCTTCGCCATTCGTTCGCCACAGATTTGCTTTCAAACGGCGCTGATCTTAGGAGTGTCCAAGAAATGCTGGGACATAAAAATATTTCAACCACCCAAATCTACACGCATGTAACTAACAAACAGCTACGAGATATTCATCAATCCTTCCACAGTGGCAATAAATAGAATTTACCGAAGTGTTATATCTGTAACGATCCCGTATTGTTAGTATATTTACGCTTCGGTAATGACTTTTCCGGAGCCTGGTTTTACTAAGACTTTACCATCTTCAAATACCTTTTTGCCTCTAATAAATACTCTTTGTACTTTTCCTTTTACTTTCCATCCATCAAACGGTGACCAGCCACACTTCGTAAAAAAAGATTTAGGATTTATGATATATGATTTATGAATATCCACTTCGATTTTTGTTTCTGGACCGGTTTTAATATTTAAAATTTTTGCCGGGTTTTTGTGACAAAGCCGTATGATGTCATACATTGTCAGTCTTTTTTCAGAAACCGCTGTAAGAAGAATTGGTAAGGTTGTTTCAAGACCCGGAACTCCGTAGGGAGGATTATCTGATTGCTTTTCTTCAATAGTATGCGGCGCGTGGTCGGATTCAATGACGTCAATGCTGTTTAAATTCTCCCATAAATAGTCCTGATCTTTTTTACTCGAAAGAGGAGGCTTCATTTGACCAAAAGGCCTAAATATTTTTGCATCATGAGTTGTAAGAAATAAGTGATGGGGCGTGACGCCGCAAGTGACTGGTAAGTTTTCTTTTTTTGCCTTTAAAATCATTTTGAGTTCAGAAGCAAGACTTATATGACAGAAATGAGTTGGTATTTTTGTTTTTTTAACTAAATTTATTACGTCTTCAACTTTTTTTTCTTCGGCGTGGACAAGAATGGGTTTAGTTATTGTTTCATTGCTAGATTGTTCCATTGTTAAATTGTTTAGATTTTTCCAGGCAAGAAATGTTTTTTCCAAGACATCTTTGTTAACCAAAAAACTTCCTGTTGTTTGGTTAAGATATAATTTAAGACCCATTACTTTGTCCTTAACTTTCTCAAACTCATCAAGATTATCCCCCATCGACCCGAAATAAAATCCAACATCACAGGCTATTTTTTCTTTAGCGATTTTAATTTTTTCATCAAGTCTTTCGCTTGTTGTTATCGGAGCTTTATTATTCGGCATGTCTAGAATTGTTGTAAATCCACCAGCAAGAGCAGCACAAGTACCAGTATAAAAATCCTCTTTTTGCGTTTGTCCTGGGTCTCTTAGATGTACGTGAAGGTCAATAAGACCAGGTAAAGTAAGCATAAAATTATGTCATATACTCATCCCAAGATTTTATGGGAAGATTATTTACATTTTTTTCAACGATTGCTTTTACAAAAAGTTCTGCTTTTTTGATATTTGTGTAAAGAGGAATGTTATTGTCAATCGCCGCGCGGCGTATTGTATAATGATCTGTTTCGTCTTTTTTGAGACTAGTTTCAACAAGGTTTATGGCAAGATCAATCCTTTTTTTCCGGAAATATTCCAAGACATTTGGAGATTTTTTTTCGTAGATTTTATAAAGCATTTTTGCGGCAATTCCATTATCCCTTAGGAATTTTGTTGTTTTTTCTGTAGAATATATGGGGAGTCCTAATGCACGGAGGCGCAGCGCGTTTTCTAAAAAACTTAGCTTATTTTTCTCCCCTCCTAGACTTATAAATATTCCCTTTTTGGGGATTTTTCCGCCAACAGCCAGTTCTGCCATAAGAAATGCTTCCTCTAAGTTCTCTCCAAAACAGGCAACCTCGCCGGTTGATGCCATCTCAACATGCAGGATTGGATCAGCACCTGTGAGCCTGGCAAAGGAAAATTGGGGGGCCTTGACCGCGACGAAATTTGGGTTTGTTAGGAAGGTTAGGGGCGTTAGGGGCATTGGGGTTTTGCTGAAAAATGCTTTTACTGCTAGTTTTATTAGATCTAGGCCTGTAACCTTCGAAATAAAAGGGAAAGTGCGGGAGGCGCGAAGATTTACTTCTATAACTTGCACTTCTCCATCTTTTGCCAGAAACTGAATATTAAAAGGCCCGCTCACCAGTAGTTTTTGAGATACTTTTTGACCTATTTCCTCGATTTTCTTTTGTGTTTCCCAACGCAGATTTTGTGCTGGCAAGACAATTGTGGCGTCTCCCGAATGTACGCCTGCGTTTTCTATATGCTCAGATATGACAAATGCTTTAACTTCTCCGTTCTGCGAGACTGCATCCATCTCTATTTCTTTTGCATCTTCTACAAATTTAGAGATGGTGAGGGGATATTCCTTGGAAACTACGGCTGCCTTTTTGATAAAGTAGGTAAGATCGTCCTTGTTATGACAAATCCTCATTAAAGTTCCAGAAAGAACATAAGAGGGTCGAATAAGAACAGGATATCCTACTCTTTCGCAAAACGCTATTGCAGCCTTTACATTTACTACTTTTTCCCAAGGAGGCTGAAGAATATTAAGCTCATCAAGGAGCCTTGAAAATTTACTCCTATCCTCTGCCCTATCGATGTTGTCGGGATCGGTGCCTAATATCTTAAACCCCTGGGCTTTTAGAGATTTTGCTCTATTGTTTGGAGTTTGACCTCCAACGGATATTATAATTCCATGGGGATTTTCAAATTCGTATATGTCTGCGATCCGTTCAAAAGTGAGCTCTTCAAAGTATAACCTATCAGAGACATCATAGTCGGTTGAAACAGTTTCCGGGTTGCAATTAATAACAATTGACTTTTTGTTATAATCTTTAAGACTTTGAGCAGTATTGACACTTGTCCAATCAAACTCAACCGATGACCCAATTCGATAGGGACCGGACCCCAAGACTATAACGCCATTTTTTTTCAAAGGCTCTATATCATGGTGGCTGCCATTGTAGGTAAGATATAGATAATTAGTTTTTGCCTCAAACTCTCCTGCTAATGTGTCGATTGTAAATATCGAGGGTATGATACCATACTTTTTTCGTACTTTTCTTATTTCTAAACCCGTTGTCCCGACGAGCTCGCCGATTTTTCTGTCTGAAAAGCCGAGCTGCTTTAAGTGAAGCAAACGCTCTTTTGATAATACGTTGCTTCTTCCACGCCTGTCTCTCCGCCATCTGGCGGATCGCAGGCGAGCTCCTTCACTTCGTTCAGTCCGCTCCTCATCAACTATATTTTTTATTCTATACAAAAACCAAGGATCGATTCCTGTAAGCTTATAAATTTTTTCAATCGAAATATTGTGTCTGAGAGCTGTTGCTATAGCAAACATGCGTTTGGGAGTTGGATTTTTTAGAAGGCTGATTAGAGAGTTCCCATTCTTAAGAAGAACCTTACTTGTTGCGCCTTCAAAATCAAGATCAAGCATCCTGATTGCCTTCTGGTATGCCTCTTCAAACCTTCGTCCGATTCCCATAACCTCGCCAACTGATTTCATACTGCTTCCTATTCTTTCATCAGCTCCCCTAAATTTTTCGATATCCCATCTTGGAATCTTCACCACTATATAGTCAAGAGATGGTTCAAAGCAAGATTGAGTCTTCTGCGTTACCTTGTTTTTGATCGAGGTCAAATTCTTGCCTAAGGCAAGTTTGGCCGCAACATATGCAAGCGGATAGCCGGTGGCTTTACTTGCCAATGCGGAGCTTCGAGAGAGACGGGCATTGACTTCGATGACGAAATAATCTAAAAGGGGGCTAGAAGAGACAGACGAGCCAGAGGAGACAGAGGATGATTTATCTTTTGGCTCTTTTGTCTCCTGTGTCTCTTTTGTCCCCTTGGGATTCAGGGCGAACTGTACATTGCATTCCCCAACGATATTAAGGCTTCTTACGAGTTTTATAGCAGCATTTCTTAGAGTTTGGTATTCAAAGTTATTAAGGGTCTGGGAGGGCGCGACAACAATGGATTCTCCTGTGTGAATTCCCATAGGATCCATGTTTTCCATATTACATACCGTAATGCAGTTGTCGTATTTATCCCGTACCACTTCGTATTCGATTTCTTTGTAATGATGAAGATATTTTTCGATCAAGACCTGAGGGGTAAATGATAGTGCGCGATCGATTATTTCTCTAAGCTCTTTTTTATTTTGGGCAACACCAGAACCTTGTCCTCCAAGCGCAAATCCAGCTCTTATCATCACCGGAAATCCAATGCCTTGTGAAATTTTTAAAGCTTCTTTTAGATTTTTTGCCGCACCGCTTGGAGGAATTGGAAGACCTATTTTTTGAAGATGTTTGGCGAATTTGTTTCTGTCTTCGGTGAGAATAATTGCTGAAATGGGCGGTCCTAATATTTCAACAGAGTGTTTTTTTAATACGCCTTTTTTATATAATTCGATTCCACAATTGAGGGCAGTTTGACCACCAAACGACAAAAGAATACCATCTGGTTTTTCTTTGGCGATTACTTTCCCGACAAAAAAACTATTAACAGGTAGGAAATAAACAGTCTCGCTTAGGAATTTAGATGTTTGGACGGTTGCAATATTGGGGTTTACTAAAACCGTTTTTATTCCCTCTTCTTTTAGAGATTTGATTGCCTGAGAACCGGAGTAGTCAAACTCCCCTGCTTCCCCTATTTTTAAGGCGCCAGAACCTAGTATTAGAACTTTTTTTATATTTTTCATTTATTTCTCTATGTCATGTTGAGCGAAGCGAAACATCTAATTAGATCCTTCATTTCATTCAGGATGACAATGTGTGTTCCAAGAAATAATCAAATATCCATTCAGTATCATTCGGGCCTGGGTTTGCTTCGGGGTGGAATTGAACAGACATAATAGGAAATTTGTTATGTATTATTCCTTCGTTTGAGCCGTCATTTGTATTAGTAAACCATGGCTTAAAATCGTTTGGAATTTTGTAGACTTCAAAACCGTGATTTTGGGTTGTTATGTAGCACCTGTCCGTAATGCCTCGCAATGCTCGGCTTGCGTGGCGGGCGGGTCTTTCCGAGTCCTCCAAAAGACATGGCTGGTTTTGACTTCTGTGACCGAATTCCAATTTTTTGGTATCCCCACCGGCTGCTAAAGCTAACAGTTGATGCCCAAGACAAACACCTAAAATGGGAATTTTTTTTGTTAGCGCTTTTTTGATAGTTTGAATTGTCTTGTCAGCCATCTTTGGATCGCCTGGGCCGTTGGAGATTACTATTGCATCGAATTTCACCTCCGAGGTGTGCCGCAGGCGCAACACCACCTCGGAGGTGGCCGCACGCCGTTTCACCTCGGATGGTGGCGAGGCAGCGACCTCGACTCCTCCGAGGTGGACGTCCTTATCAAAAGGATCAAAGTCCCATGGTACAGTTACGACTCTTACTCCCCTTTTTGCCAAACACTTAGCAATATTTCCTTTTGCTCCGCAATCAAAAAGTAAAACTGTTTTTTTTCCAGTCCCCTCTTTTATTATTTTTTTTGTTGAAACTTTGGCAACAAGGTTTTCTTTGTTTGGGTCGTGAAACTTAACATCTTTATCATTAAAAACAATTTTGCCAAGCATGGTGCCTTTTGTTCTTATTTTTTGGGTCGAAAATCTCGTATCGGGGATTTCCAAAGCCGGAATTTGTTCGGACTTTAACCACGCGCCTAGTGTTTGTTTGCTTTGAATATGAGAAGGCGTGTCGATGTAGTTTGATACTATTAATCCTGAAATCTTGATGCCGTCAGATTCCCAATACTTTCTATCGGGAACGCCATAGCTGCCGATTAAAGGATAAGTTAGAATTAAAATTTGTCCAAGATACGATGGATCTGTCAGACTTTCTGGATACCCTACCATTCCGGTTGAAAAAACAACCTCACCAGCAGTACTTGTTGGAGCACCGAAACTTGCTCCCTCAAATTGTGAACCATCTTCTAGGATAAGTTTGCTCTTCATTATTAATTGTCATCCTGAATTTATTTCAGGATCTAATTTGTTGGGAAACGAGATGCCGAATCAGGCAGAGCCTGATCGGCATGACAAGGATGGATTATACCTTCCCCAGCACCAAAGCCAATAATGCCATTCTTACATACGTTCCGTTTCTAATTTGAGACCGCAAATAAACAGCACGTGGGTCGCTATCAACTTCCATAAGTATTTCTGAAACACGAGGGAGCGGATGCATAATAATACTCTCTTTTTTCATTTTTGAAAGAGTGTTGTTGTCGACTCGGTATTTCCCCTGAATTTTTTTGTAAAGATCATCTGGCATAAATTCCTTTTTAACTCTTGAAACATATAGCACATCAGCATCTCCTATTACATCATCAATATCTTGCAGTTCTTGGATTTTGATTTTTTTTTCTTTAAGATACAACTTGATATTGGGGCTTAAACCTACCTGAGGAGGCGATACGAAACTCATTTTAATGCCTGGATACAAAGCTAAGAGTTTTGCAAGAGAATTGACCGATCGATAATGAGCAAGTTCGCCGAAAAATACAACATGTAAGTTATTTAATCTTTTAAACTTTTCTTTTATTGTATAAAGATCGGCCAATGCTTGTGTTGGGTGCTCTCCTATTCCATCTCCCGCATTTATAATTGGTACAAATTTTGCAATACCTGCTGCTTTTTGGGCAGAGCCTGTTTCTGGATGGCGAATTATAATAGCATCGGAATACGCTTCAAATACTCTAATCGTATCTTCGAATGTTTCGCCTTTTACAACAGAAGAAAATTGTTGGGGATTTAAAATCTCCACTGTTTGACCGCCGATTTGTTTGATTGCTGTTGAGAAAGAACCAAACGTGCGGCTTGATGGTTCATAAAAAAGCATAACGACTATTTTTCCAGCAATAATTTTGGAAGGCATCGTCTTGACGGCTATTTGACGCATCTTTGGGACAAGGGAGAATAATATTTTTATGTCTCTTTGGGAAAACTGATCAAGAGAGACAACATCCTTGCCTTTAAAATCGCCATTAATTCTATTAGACAATATGTTCATAATTAAACTGTCATTGCGAGCGTAACATAGTGAAGCGAAGCCAGGTACCATACGGTACCTGGCGAAGCAATCCCCAGTCTTTGAGATTGCTCCGTCGTTCTGCAATGCAGAATTCCTCGCAATGGCAGAAAGTGAAGTTTCAAAGACATAAAAAAACAGAGTTTTTCCGCCAGCTTGCGGAGCCTCTGGGATTTTAATTTAACATAAAGAAGCAATCTGGTCAATGAGGAAAATATTGTCTTACACAACAATAGAAATGTCATAGGGTACGACAATAGAAACGTCATATTAGC
>JBBTXK010000136.1:0-10106 GCA_038062315.1 Patescibacteria group bacterium | reverse complement strand
AAATCTTTACGTTTCTCATTTTCCGCCGCTCCTAAATTTTTTTATTCCTAATTTTTTAAATGACACAAGACTTCAAACCGGAGGCATTTCGGTTCAGTTTGGCTTATTTCATACTTTTGTTTTTATGCTGGTTTTGGTTGTTCTATTTTCCAAAAATAAAATTGCAAAGTTAGAGAAATTGATTATTATTTTTTGCCTTAGTATTTTTCTTATAGCATTATTTATAATGCAGCCCATCTCAATATTTGTTTGGGAAAAAATAGCGCTTCTTCGCCAATTTCAATTTTCATGGAGACTTCTTTCAGTTGTCGGCTTTGCAACGTCTTTAATGTCTATTTTTTTATTTTATTTTAAATTTTTTAGAAAAAATATAATTTACTTTCCCTTTCTTTTTTTGCTAGTTTTCTCAACTGTCTATTATTGGAGACCGGTCTTAGGATGGGACAAAGTAAACGAAGATTATTATTGGAATTTTCCTCTTAGTACGACTTATTTTGGAGAAACAGATGTTATTTGGTCGGAGGGACCTAAGAATTCTTATCCAAAAAGAAGAGTAGATTTGATAGGGGGTAAAGGAGAAATTGGTGAGGTTATAAAAAAATCTAACCTACGCCTTTTTAAGGTTAAAGCAGAAACAGAGATCCAATTAGTAGATAATACTCAATACTTTCCAGGATGGAGGGTCCTAGTTGATGGCAGGACAGTGCCTATTGAGTTTCAGGATCAAAATTGGCGCGGCCTGATAACATTTAGAGTGCCAAAAGGCGAGCATGATATAAAAGTGGTATTTGGAGAGAGCCCGGTACGCTTTATTGCAGATACTATTACCATTGGAACATTTGGGCTCCTCATGGTATTTGGAATGCTTAGAAAAAAAATAAAGCTTGTATGAAAATAAAAGAGCGCCTTATATTTCTTGCAGTTTTTTTAGTGGTGGTTGGAATCTTTTTTTACAAGAGCATAATTTATAACCATATTCCTTTTCCGGGGGATCTTTTAATATCAGAATATAATCCTTGGAAAACATACTCTTATTTAGGCTATACTCCTTCTTCTTATCCTAATAAAGCTCAGTACTTTGATGTTTTGAGGCAATTATATCCTTGGAAAACGTTAGTTCTAAGCCAGCTGCGGGCATGGGAAATGCCGCTATGGAACCCATATAATTTTTCTGGCGCGCCACTTCTTGCGAACATTCAGTCCTCCGTCTTTTACCCGCTTAATATTCTATATTTTCTTATCGGACAAAAACTTGGGTGGTTAACGCTAATGGTTCTTCAGCCACTTCTTACTTCTATTTTTATGTACCTATTCTCTCGGCAGATTAAAATAGGTGTATTTGGCGCTTTTGTGTCCTCAATTGCCTTTTCCTACTCGCTTTTTTTGAGTGTCTTCTTAGAATATAATTCTTTCTTCCACGTGATTTTGTGGCTTCCGTTGATTTTATTTGCCTTTGAAAAACTTATTATTAGAATTAGTCCTTTTTACATACTGCTGTTTGTAGTTGGTATTGTGTGTTCGATATTAGGAGGACATCTCCAATTGTCTGCTTTGGTGCTTGGATTTGCCGTTGTTTATATATTTTTTCGATTGATAAATGCTCAAATTAGAAAAAAAGTACGATACGGGATATTATTTATGTTTTTATTGACGCTAGGTTTGGGGATTTCTGCTATTCAACTATTGCCTACATTTGAGTTAATTCAATTCTCAGCCCGCATTCCCCAATCTTACGAATTTCTACGAAATACTCTTTTGATCGCCCCTTATCAACTTATTCTTTTTTTGATTCCCGATTTGTTTGGCAATCCTGCAACAAGAAACTATTCTCTCAACGATACATACCCCGGTAACGCGCTATACATTGGTTTAATTTCTTTTATGTTTACACTATTCTCTTTAAGATTAATAATCCGTAGCTACTTTGTCCGCTTCTTCTTTATAATATCTATGGTATTGTTGCTATTTTTGGTACGATCTCCATTCTCAGACTTCTTCTATAGATTTAGTATCCCTTTACTTTCTACGAGTTCTCCAACAAATGCTATTTTTCTTTTGAGTTTCTCAATGAGTGTGTTGGCGGGATTTGGTGTTGACAGTTGGCTTAAAAATAATAAAAAATCATTTTTCTTAATAATTCTTGGCATAGGAGTCGTGTTTACAATTGTATGGCTTTCTGTATTTAGTCCTTATGCGCCTTGGATAAGTGTTAGAAACCTTTTTTATTCAACAATAATTTTTATTATTTTTGGGGCGATTTTTTTAATGGGATCGGTTATTAAAGATAGAAAAAAAATTCTTGCCGTTTTATTTATTGGCATAACGGTTTTTGATCTTTTTTATTTTTTCCAGAAGTTCAATCCTTTTGTCCCGTCGCAACTTATTTTCCCAAACACTCATATAACAACTTGGCTTAGGGAAAATTTAGGAGTCAATAGGGTTTGGGGATACGGACTTGCTGCGATTGAGGCGAACTTTGCAACACAGTATTCATTTTTTTCTCCAGATGGCTATGATCCGCTGTATCCCAAGTGGTATGGAGAGTTTATTCAGGCATCGCATGATAGAAAAATTAGCACTACATTTACCAGTCAGACTCGTTCAGATGCAGTGGTGGCTTCGGGATTTGGCGAGACTTACTTAGCAAGAAATAAGTCGAGATTGAAGGTCCTTGACCTTTTGGGAGTTAAGTATGTTTTGGACCGAAAAGAAAATGCCAGCACTGAGAAAACATTTCCGCAAGATCGGTTTTCGCTAGTTTTTGAGCAGGATGGCTGGAAAGTTTTTGAGAATAAAAAAGCGCTACCGCGAATATTTTTAGCCTCAGATTATAAAGTTGTCGGAAGTAGAGATCAATTTGAGAAAACCTTTTTTGAAAGTAATTTCGATCCATTAAAAACCATTATTTTAGAACAAGATATAAAAGAAAAGTTAAGTGATCCGAATCATTTGACTAAAGTTCAGCTTCTTTCTTACAAGCCAAACGAAATTAAAATTTCGACATCAACCGAGGGCAACCACTTACTTTTTTTATCAGACACATATTTCCCAGGATGGAAGGCATATGTAGATAGAAGTGAAACAAAAGTGTACAAAGCTAATTATTCATTTCGGGCTATTTTAGTTCCAGCAGGCACACATGAGATAACCTATGCATATAAGCCAGAGTCCTTTTCTTTAGGACTAAAAATTACTATAATAAGTATTGCCTTACTTATTATAGTCCCTTTTTTAATTCGTAAAAGATCATTGAAATATGAGCCATAAGATCCACATTATTATTATCTTTTTAATTTTATCAATTGCCTTTCTCCTTCGTTTTTATAAGCTAGGCGAGATACCAGCCGGTTTCTATCAAGATGAATCGGCAATTGGCTACAACGCTTATTCCGTTATGGAAACAGGTAAGGATGAACACGGACAGACCTTCCCTTTGTACTTTAAATCATTTGGAGATTACAAGCTTCCGGTGTATATTTATTTAACGGCATTATCTGTACAGACATTTGGTCTTAACGAATTTGCAGTTCGGTTTCCTTCTGCCCTTTTTGGTTTTCTTACCGTTGTTGTTTTTTATTTTTTCGTAAAAGAGTTAACAAGAAATAAACCGTTGTCCATTATATCAACAGCGTTTCTTGCCATTTCCCCCTGGCATCTTCACTATAACAGAGCGACTTTTGAAGTCAGTATCTCGCTTTTTTTATTTGTGCTTGGAGGACTCTTTCTTTACAAATCATTTCACAATAAAACCCGATATGCATTTCTTGTTGGAACTGTCTGTTTTGTTATAAGTTTTTATTCTTACAACTTAGCGAGAGTTTTTGCCCCGGCTTTGTATTTTTTATTCCTTATTTTCAATAAATCGCAAGTAAGTATGGTTTCAAAAAAAGAACAGTTGCTAACTGTTATCGTAGTGAGTATTCTTTTTATTCCTTTTTTCACCACACTCTTCCAAAGTGGGGGAATTGCTTCGGCAGAGGGAACATTAATTTTTTCAAGCAAAGCCGTACAAGCACCACACCTTGAATTTAGAAGCTATTTTGTTGATCTCCCTCCGTTAGTAACAAAACTTTTTTTGAGCCATTTGCCGTTGACGCTTTGGCAATACCTTCAAAATATCATTTCCTCCTTTGACCCTTCCTTTTTCTTCGTTTCTGGATCCTCCCATGGAAACCATGGAATTGGCAATGTTGGACAGCTCTATCTTTTCCAGTTTCCTCTTGTGCTTTTGGGAGTAATTACTGTAGTTTTAGAAAAACCACGGTGGAGTAAATTTCTTATATTGTGGGCACTTGTTAGTATTTTTGTTGTTTCTCTGACTCGAGAAGTTCCTCATGCAACCAGAAGTTTCTTTCTCATTGTACCTTTTGAGATTTTTTATGGATTAGGAGTGCTTGCGTTTTTTGTTTGGTTAGGAAATATTAAAAAACTTCGTTATAAAATTGGGGTGCTTGTTTTATGTATGGCATTTGTTATCTATAGCATATTGTTTTATTTTGCCTCCTATTATGTGCGATTTCCTATTTTATACGCTAGGCAGTGGAGAGCTCAGGATAAGGAAGTTGCGTTATATATAAAAGAAAATCATAGTAAATATAGTAAGATTATATTTGATAGTGAGAGTGGATATGCTTATTCATCGCTTCTTTTTTACCTAAAGTATGAACCAGAAGAATTTCAGAAGAGTGTTGTTTGGTATGATGATGATTCAGAAGGATTTAGTATGCCTAAATCGTTTGGTAAGTTTGAGTTTAGGGCAATTGATTGGAATAAAGATGTTCAGAGAAAAACGCTTATCATAACAGCGCAAGATCGGAAGCCTAAAGAAATTCCTAAGCTCAGAGAGTTTTTTTATCCACAGCGTCCTGTTGTACTATCAATAAAGCAGAATATAGTATTTTATCCTATAAAAGAAACAGCATATGTTGTGGTTGCACCAAAATAGAAAAAGCATATTTATTTCTGTTCTTATTGTTCTTTTTTGCATTCCTGCAGTATTGCCGTTGTTGCGTCCAGGATTTTTTCAAAGCGATGATGGAGAGTGGATGGTTATACGTTTTTCTGCGTTCTATCAGGCGCTTGCGGACGGCCAATTTCCAGTCAGGTTTCTTGGCAGACTCAATCACGAATATGGCTACCCTGTTGCAAATTTTCTGTACCCAGGCTTTATGTATCTTGGAGTACCTATTCATTTTTTGGGATTTGGATTTGTGGATACTGTAAAAATTATCTTTGGCGTTTCTATGATTGCGTCGGCAATCTTTTGTTATTTGTGGCTTTCAAGATTTTTTGATAAGCTGTCAAGTTTTGTTGGAGCGTTGTTTTATCTCTATGCACCGTATCATTTGTTCGATTTATACAAACGCGGATCTATCGGAGAGGTTTTGGCATTGGCTGTTTTGCCATTTATTCTCTGGCAGATTGAAAGAAAAAGTCTTTTTTGGTCAGCAATTAGCATTGCTTTTTTGATTATTTCACATAACACTCTAGCTGTTTTGTTCTTAGGGCTAATAATTGTCTATATGGGTCTTGACATTTATATTTCAAAATACAAGAAAGAACAGCTTAAGAAGTTTTTGCTAATGATTATGTTTGGATTGGGGATATCAGCATTTTTTTGGATCCCGGCGTTTTTTGAACTGCAATATACAGTTTTTTCTCAAACACAAGTTTCTGAATGGGGCGCATACTTTGCCGACACTAGCTTGGTTGGATTTTCGATAATTTTTATTATTCTTTTAACCACTATATTTTTCGCTACTTCAAGAATTAGGATTCAGAAACACAGGCTAACTCTATTATTATTTATCATAAGTATAGTATCAGTTTTCTTTGCAAGTTCTCCAAGTTATCATTTGTGGAATATTTTGCCCGTATCTTTTATTCAGTTTCCCTTTCGTTTCTTATCGTTAGCAATTGCTTGTATTTCTTTTTTGGCCGCTTGTATAATTTCTACTTCTTCAAAAAATCTAAAAATCCCAGTTGCAGTTCTGAGTTTAATTATTTTAATGTTTTCAGCAAAACCGTTTCTAACACCTTCTGATTTTTTCGACAAGGGAGAAGGCATTTATGCAACTAACATGGACACAACAACAGTTAAAAACGAATATATGCCAAAGTGGGTTAAGGAAAAACCGATTGAGAGGTTTAAAGAAAAAGTAGAAATAGTAGAGGGAGTAGGGAAAGTAGAAACCGTTTCGTATAATTCTAAAAAGATTACATTTGATGTTTTGTCGAAAGAAAATATGAAAGTGCGAGTAAACACAATTTATTATCCCGGCTGGAATGCTAAGTTTTATCCCTCTCGGTGTCATCCTGAACTTGATTCAGGATCTAATGATAATGATTGTAAGGGTAAGGAGTTAAGTATTGATTATCAAAATAATAAAGGCGTGATGGAGCTTCAGATGCCAAAAGGAGAGAGTAGGGTTGAACTAAAATTCTCCGAAACCCCTCTAAGATTAACAAGCAATATTATTTCTTTCTTGAGTCTTTTGGCCATTTTATTTTTGGGAATAAAAATCTATAAACCTCTATCTCTCAAATAGCCCCCATTTTTTAAGTTGTTTCGTTCTAGTATTTGAAGATAAAAAGAAGTATAATCCCCGGGATGAAAAAGAAAAGTAAATTCCCTTCGGCAGAAGCCCTTGTGAAAGAAGCGTACAGCGTGTTACCTAAAGCCGACCTCAATAGTCTACATAGCACTACCTTCAAAGTTATGTTGAAGTACAAACAGGAATATTATAAAGAGAAAGTAAAAGATTTTCTTAATCGTGTCTCCGTATCGCGGATTTTAAGTCCCAAGCTTAAAGCCTCTCTTACAGTAGAAATGTTAAAGCCACTTTCGATCTCGAATGAGAAAAAGACTATTGTATATTCAAACTTTATGGAAGAAGCCTCTAGGAGAATAAGTCAAGTATTTCAGCCAATTTCAGGAAACGTTGCAGAGTCTTGTATAGAAATAAAACTAAGAGAAGCAGGATTAAAAAAAGATATAAATTATAAGCGGAAGTATGATCGTAGCGATTTTACATTTTTTCATCCAGATTTTAAGAGTCCGAGCAATATCCAAAGAATAGAAGTTAAGAACGTTGCTCTAAGAGAGAGGGGCGTTAGAGGATTGTCCTTTGATGGTGATAGCATGATAGGCTTTTTTAATGATGCTAAGGAGTTTACGAGGGAGACTGTTAAAATTATAGATAAGCATTGTCGTAAATATGGAGGATACTGTTATGTTCCGCCTGAAGTTTTGAAAGAGATACTATCAAAACACAAGGCGAAGAGGTTTAAGCCTAACGAAGAATTTGTAAATGACATGAAGCATTTCGTAGAATCAGGAACTATTTAAGAGGCGGTCTCCAAAAATCTAAAATGTACTCAAAGGTTGTACCTAGGGTAATATAGTTAGATGGCCATCCGAAAATTCCAACTCCATTAACTAAATTCCTTCTATCCCAAATTATTGTATTTCTAAGCTTGTACCCAACTTTTTCAATCTCCTCAATTACATATATATGAAGAGGAATTCTACTATTTTCCCACCAAAGATCAGTAATATTGATTATGCAATGGGCTTTGGGCTTATGAATTGGCAACAATCTTTTGTAAATCTCTCTTATTGCTTTGGCAAATTCTTTTGGCTCCATAGTCCCAAGATCTCTTGGATTATTAGAGTATTGCTGAACTTTATCATAATGCTCATTTTTCCTTAAATCGCCTCTTATACTTTTATTCTTTCGTTTTCTATTCAGCATATTTGCGTATGGGGGAGATGTTACAGATAAAGAAACAGTATTTTCATCTAGATATTTAGATATATTTATTGCGTCATCATAAATGGCTAACTGCGAAAACTCTTCGTATAGATGCATTTGGTTTAACCTATCATTTGAATAATCTACATATTTTTTGTTTAAATCGAAACCAACAGAATTTCTCTCTAAATCCCTTGCTGCCAAAAGAGTTGTTCCAATTCCTGCGAATGGATCAAGAACTAATTCGCCTTTATGGGTAAAGGTTTCAATACATTTCTTTGGTAATCCTATCGGAAATACAGCTGGGTGAATCTTTTTGTCCCTAATATCCCTTTTTTCATAACTAAATTCCCATATAGCGACCTGGTTTTTCATCCAGTGTTTGGCGTCCAAACAATTTATATGGTTTGGCGGGCAGGAACATGTTTTTTCGTGTCCAATAGAGAGCTTCAAAGAAGCTTTCTCTTTTTTAGTTTTGTTTTTTTTAATACTACTTCCGAGTTCAATATATGTAGGAATTGTTAAAAGGTTAGGCATAGACATAGCATATCATATAATAAACAACTCAACCAGTACCGTTGCTTAATTTTAGCCTCAAGAGTATAATAAAGTCGAGTAATTAAACGGATCACATCAGAAGAAATTAAAATCGGGAGAGAATGGTTAAAAAAATTTTAGAAAGATTTAGTTTTTGGAGGTAAAGATGAACAAAGAAGATATTGAGCTAGCAAAACAAGAGTTTAATAGAGATAGAGATTTATGGACGAGTCTTTTGCTGCAAAGACGCTTTTATTATACAGATTTGTTAACAAGAGTAACAGATAGACAAATTAATCATATTCTAACTCTAACTACAATTACGGTCGCAGTCCTTTCTTTAGTATTCCCACTAGTAACTAAGACATCACCTCTATCAATATTTTCATTTTCTTTCTTATCTATTAGCACGATTTTAGGGACAGCTCTAGTTTTATACACAATATTTCATGATAAAAGCGGTATTCCAAAACGTAGAGACGAAGAACTGAGCGTTTACTCTAAGTTCCAGTCAGGTGCAAATCAAAACTTCAGCAAAGCGTATTCGGGGGATCTTATTTGGGATGATGTAAAGAAATATTTTAATTTAAGAAATGAGATTATAAAAGAGATAGAAAATAAAAGAGAAAATAAAATAGTGCCGATAATTATTGATGCTAGTTATATTTCTTTTCTCTTGTTCTTTTTTCTTGGTTTAGGCAGTTTCTTAATATCATTTTTGAACAAACCATCGTGATTACCTGTTCAATAACCCAAAAAACTCATTTTTTGTGAAAAAAGATAGTCCTATTATTCTCAAAGATAGCGAAGATGTGCGAAACATTGTTGTTAAGGTAGATATTAAGGGAAATAAGACAACTGTTTTTAGCGGTTTTTCTCCTTGGGAGAACTTGGCATTGCTTTTGGAAGCACTTGGCGCAACAGTGCAAAAATGTATAAAGGATGGGATAAACAAGAAAAAGGTATACAATGCAATTAAAGATTACATGGTTAAGGTCTTAAGCAGCTACAAGAACTAACTTTGTCTCTCCCCTTCGCTCCAATGTTCTCAAGAATGTTGGAGCATTAGTTTTTTACTGAATCAATCAAAATGCTACGAGGATCTTTAAGTTTTTCTCTGACTGGGTCATTAGGATGGGTTCAATCTATCGACTAATAAGATAACAGTTAAAGCGTCCAATGTAGAGCTTGGTGAAAAAATTGAGGTAACGCGATAGTAATAAAAGAATTTTGTTGCATAATTATTAATCTATTCCATCATCGAGTCTATCTTTGAAAATGGATTAATTTTTTTCCAGATAAAAAAGATAATAGTAGTTATCACTAGTAATATTAAGGAAACTAAGGGATGAACGAAAATTCCAAGTATATAAAAAGGTGAAAATAAAGTGGGGTAAATATATAATCCCGACATAAAATACAGTATTTCGTCAAGCTTGAATTGAATAGGAACATTATCAATTTTTTGCAGTAAACCATCTTTTCTTATTTCGAATATTGTCAATTCCCCTGAATTGACAAAAATTTTCCAATTCTCGTTTTTCTTTTTAAATAGATAAGAATGAGAGATTGGTCGTTTCATATGGAATGAATTTCCTGTTTCAAAATTTAATTTTTGTACTGCAATGTATTTTTGTCCAATGAGGTCTTGATTTTTCAAAACCATTTTTGTTAGTATCGGAGATATACAGAGTTGATTTTGAGGTACCTTGTCTTTTTCCGCAGACGAAAAAAAACCACATCCCGTAAACGTAACAAGATCATCGTGTCCGTCACCGTCAAAATCACCCACTGCGTATTGCGGTAAGTCCCAAT
>JBBTXK010000135.1:0-5804 GCA_038062315.1 Patescibacteria group bacterium | reverse complement strand
TCCGACACATAGAATTTTCTGAATTCATATTTATTGTAACATTTTTACTAAATTCTTTCTGCTATAGTAGAGCTGTATGAGCAAAAAGATTATTAGCTCTAATCTCTTGTTTGAAACAAAAGAGTATAAGAAAAAGGGGAAACTATTATGGCCAAAACAAAAAGAATATTAAAAATGTATCTTGATCCGATAGCCAATACATTCAACATTTGGTGGGATGATCCAAAAAAAGCGTATTCCTCGGAAGAGGTAGAGTCGCCTTATAGAAATGACGTCATTGTGAAAGATAAACAGGGTAAACCAATTAGCCTTGAGATTATTGGTCTTTTCCCCAAAGAGTTAAATATTGCAGAACATTTGAAAATAAAAATGAAGAAACAAGAACCCTATCTTCTGGAAGCGATATAATAAAAGGGGTTAGCTAGACAGTACCTCCCAAAATTCCCTTGCGCTGAACAAAGGTCGAAATATAAAATTTGCCACTTTCTCTTTCTTCTTAGCCTTAAAAATGGTAAAATTAAATTATGGGAGATATAACAGGACCTGAAGAGATAGAAATAGCAAGAGAAAAAGAATTTGATGAAACTACAGTCAAAAGAAATTTGGATCTTCTTAGAATAAAATTTATAGATAAGACACCTCATGAACAATTAGATGAAGAGACCACAAAAGCACTAAATGCGATTGGGGACGGAGAAAGGATTATCAATAGCGATAAAATAGAAACATCTATCTTTCTTAGGTACAACACTAAAACCGGCCAATTTCAACGACCAACTAAAGACTTTCAGCTAGGCGAGTTTTCAATTTTAAGAACCCATATTGTAAATGATAAAGATACGAATTATATTCGCCTATTGCAAACGGGCGGAATGCCTATGCCTCATGAACATAACGCTACATTAACAGGAGAGGAAGACAACCTCTCAGAAGAGGGAAGAAAAATATTGCCCGAAAGAATTATTCCAAATGAACCCCTCAACATACAGGGAGTATTTGAACCATGGGGAGAATCAAAGCTTGTAGACAATGCCCATGGAGACATGGTAATACTTAAAGCAATTCAAAAATTTAACGAGTTGTATGGACATCCCAAGTAGATAATTCTAACGTCAGGTAATTACTTCTATTGCGACTGTAACAGTGCTTCCTGCTTTTATGTTTTCTTTTGCTCTCACTTCTTTTTTTAGAGGTAAAAGATAAGTACCGTCTTTATCAGGAAATATTGATGTTTTCCAAGAAGTTTTATTAATAGTTACCTGCACAGGTATTGCTCCAAAACCACGGCGCGGCCAGATATATTCTTTTTTTATCTCATCAGCACTTTTTTTCTCAATAGTAACAAAATGCCACGGACTGACTTGCCCTGAGCTTGACGGGTTACCGTACGGTACCCGTCTTGTCGAAGGGTCTCCTGGATAAAGCCACACTTTTGCTCTGATCGGATATGCCGCAGTTTTCACAGATAAATTATATGATATTTTGATTATGATTTCTGGGTTATTTCGATGGGGCCTTTTGGGAGGCGATGTTAACCATCCAGTGGATGCCGAATTTGTCTATAAGCATTCCAAAAATATCTCCCCAAAATTGTTTTGCAAGCGGCATGTCAATTTTTCCGCCTTTTGAGAGTTTATTAAAATACTTAGTCAGTTTTGCTTTATCTCCCCCATTTAGACTAAGGTGGACATTATCCCCGACCATTTTAACAGGATGCTCTTTGTTTCCATCGCTTGCCATCAATACGATCATGCCAGCCTCAAGCATAGAGTGGATAACCAAATCGTCGTCTTTGGGGTCGTGAGGGAATCCCGCTTCTTTGAAGGTCTGCATTGTAAGCTTTCCTCCAAAAACACTTTTGTAAAACTCCATTGCCTCACGAGTATTTCCCATGAAGTTAAGATAAGGATTGAGAGTTGTCTTCATTTGTTAATAGTATAGCAACAAGACATTATGAAAGCAATCAATCATTTTACGCAAATATCTTTCAATATCTTCATTGCATGATATATCGATATATGATGCAGTATTCTATCCGCAGATTTAACATTAAGATATTGCTTCATTGTTAAATTGTTAAATTGCTATATCACACTAGACTACTAAATTGGTCAACAATTAAAAATAATAACAATCTAACAATGGTTATTGGGCTTGCCCCGTAGATGCGCTCTTGCGAAGATTTAGACCTCGGAAGTAAGTAAGCATTCTATGGGGTGAATTTGAAGGTAGAGAGGATTTGTTTAGCTGTAAATTCATATTCTTGGTCATTGATAGTTATCAAAACAATATTCATACTTACAGGAACTATTATTGTCGAGAATTTATTTGGTCCAGGAGCTGGCTCTGACTTTTCAACAGAATAGAATATCCCTGAAGAGGATATAGTTTCTTCGTTAGTAATTCTAAAACCTACCTTCTCTAGCTTATTTTTATATTCATCTGCTGTTTTTGCTGTATCTATTGAAACTACGATTGGATCCAATGGTTCCTTAGCACATGATAATATTTGTTCTTTAGGATCTAGCAATAAAACTTCGTTTCCTTCACAGTTATTTGAAAACCAATCATTTGGATACTTGAGGCTAAATCCATATTTTGTATTTGTATACGTTTTCCAGTTTGCGGTTTCGTCAACTGGGGTTGGGGAGGGAATGGGGGTTGCTTGGACAGAATTTTGGACAACTGGTTGGGATTGTTTTGTACCCAAAGTATATGCGCCTATGGCGATTATGACAACTGCTCCGATTCCGAGAATAATAGGAATCAATTTTGACCCACCATAATTATTCACAGAAGCAGATGTTGGATTTACTGACTGTTGTGCTTGAGATGCTTGATTGGGATCCATAAATAAACTATGGCATATGTGTCATGAAATTGCAATAAGAGTTTGATCTATGGCAACCCCCACATGGCCCGGCTCAGCTTCATGCAAAAGTAGGGTTTAAATCTTAATATTAAAGAGGATGTTTCTTCGTTCTTTTTCATTCGCGCTTTGACAATAGATTCGTCCACATCTTTTACAGGTTTACTATCCTAAAGCAACTCAATCAGTTCTTCTACTGTAATCTCTGTCTGGCGCAGAATTGTTCTTAAAGTCCCTTGAGGAATTGGTTTCGGATGTACTGAAACTTGTGTCCATCTCCCATCAGAATGGGAAAGACGGAAGTGGCTTCCTCTTTTACCAATGATTCAACTGCTAATTGAATGCCATTTTTAATACTTTCCAAAGCATCTTCTACGGTATCACCGTAATCCGATATGCCAAGCGATGGACAATAGGCAACATACACAGTAGACCCATCTTCATATTTCTCCTTTTCAATAATGATACGATAGTTCAACACATTCTTTTCCACAGAAACAGTATACACCAATAATAAGCTTACAACAAGTGAATAGGAGTATCTGTATTAGGAAATATCTGGAGACCAAATATTATAACTTCTCTTCTTTAACTCTTTTTTAGCCATAGAAACCAATTGCCCTGAGCCTATCGAAGGGTCGCCTGGATAAAGCCAAACTGTCGCCCGCAATGGATAAGAAGCGCTCTTCACGAATGAAGTATACCAATAATTTAGAATATTTCTAGCTGGCATTTTAAAATGGACAACGGGATTCATTTTCATACGCAAGAATGTACCAAGAAAAAAATAAAAAAACAATAGGGAAAAATAGTGATTACCACGCCTAGAGCCCGTGGCTTCAGAGCAGAGTAAATCTTTCCATACCTTCTTTAACTAATATAGTATAAAACACAATATACAATTATCTTTTCACAAGCCCTTGTACAGAACTCTTTTAGATATATTTTCTCTATTTAGCTGTATATTGCTTCGTAGGTTCTGTGAATGAGAATAGCTCTTTTGTGTCTTTGGTCTGTAGGTCAAAAGAATAAAAAGATACAACATTTGATGTTCCATCAGCGCTTAAAGCTGCATCACTAACGACAAGTTCATTTTCATTTTTCCCAAAACCTACCAAATAAACATAAGGGCTTGTTATTGATTCTAGAAGCGTTGAAACTTTACCTGCCTTTTCTTGAGACAACTCAAATTCTCTAATGCCACCTGTAAAGCTGCCGCCATTAACTTCCTCGTTTTGTGTGTAATATAGCTTATTGTGATTAGGTGTCCATACTAGACTTTTTATGTATCCATTAAGTGCTGGATATTCCACAGGTCCCGTAACTAGGTTGTGTATGGTTAGAATCCGATCTGTATTTCCTCCAAAAATCTCTCTAATGTACAATAGCGAATCATATTTGCTTTGTCCAAAAAAACCTAGTTGATGTTTAGCTGTGTCTGAAGAAATAATAGTTTTTATCTCCTTAGTTGATCTATTAACTTCTAAAATATCGTTTGCTCCCATTCCTTCAACATCTCTTATTGTTTTGACATAAATTGAATCTTCATCATTCGACCAAACTGCCTGGTTTTTTAAAATATTACTAGGAAGGGTATATTTTTCATCCTCTGAACTATCTAAACCAAATCTATGTACTACAAGTTCTGATCCACGAAAATATGTAACCATGCCACCGTTAGGAGATACGCTAGGCGGATAATGACCTTCATACCCCAACTTATTAAAATGAATATCTTCAATAGATAAGTCGGAAAGATTAAGCTTTTTAAAATCCTTATTACTGCTGAATATAACAAAACCTTGGGGAGAAAGAGTAAAATTAATTGGCGCAGCAAAAGAGCTCCGAGTCAATTGTCTTCTCTCCCCGCTTAGGAGGTCGTAACTAAAAAAATGGAAGCGTGAAGGATTATTGGGATTGTCTAGGTTTCCAGGATAAGACACAGAATTATCTGAAGCTGGCACCAAATAAACAATCGGTCGCATTAGCGGGCCTGCTGCAAAAGCATTTGGAACGATTGAATTAAATAAATTATAAGATGCTTTTCCCGTAGGGATTTTCAATCTAACAGTTTTTATGTCAGCTATTGACCCTTCTGATCTAAGCGTAGAAGGAAGATCTAAAGAGTGAGTAACTCTGGTATTATTTTGGGATGGTTGTTTTGCAGGCAACAGAAAGATAGAAATAACTGCAATAAAAACAATTGCTATAGTTGCTGCTATATAGGGTATTCGTCCAAGAAAAAAGTTTGGGTGTCCTTGTTTTTGCTCTGCTAAACTCATAAGCTTTTCTCCTAAGTTTTGTTTAAAATCTCCTCTTGGTTCTGGATTTTGCAGTTGCTTAAACAACATAAGCCCTTTTAGAAAATATTTATCTATTCGCTCCTCAGACATTTCGTTTTTTCCTAACACTTCTTTTGTATTCATAGGATCATTCCTCCTGCTTTTTTTAATGCACGGTGTTGTAGTACTTTTATATTGCCAATACTTGTGTTCATTTCTTTTGCACAATCTTCTAGCGAGTATTCTTTTAGATATCTCAGTTCTAGAACTTTTGCATAGTTTGCAGGAAGTTCTAATAGAATTTTCTCAACTTTTTTAAATGTTTCCTTGCTTGTTTCGTGCATTGCCTCTTGATGTGTAAAGAGCTCTTGTAAAAAATTATCATTTACTTTGTATTTTTCTCGCCAGTAATTAACTATTTCTGTTTTTACTATTTGATATAGCCAGCTTCCAATACTTTGTTTTCCTTCGTATTTATCAAGCTGTTTCATAAGTTTTAAATACACTGTTGCAGTGATATCTTCCGCATCTTCTTCGTTATATACCTTAAAAAAATATAGCGATAGATTTGATCTAAACTCTCCCTATATATTGTTTCTACGGCAAGGCGACGATTACTTTTCAGAGCTCGTACCAACTCATGTTGGTCAGGC
>JBBTXK010000134.1:0-1447 GCA_038062315.1 Patescibacteria group bacterium | reverse complement strand
AGAAAATTCTTGCTGAAAATGTTTGTACTTCAGACACTCTCTCGGTTTTCGTCTCTCGCAATGACTTTGATGGAAAAAACACAGTATATTCTGATGTACAGCTGGTTAACTTTTCACCGATAGAACAAAAAGCCTCATTCCGGATAGATAGTAGCAAATGTTTTTCTGCTTCCGATCGACAATTCTTTATTAATAATACAACGCCTACGTCTTTTAATGTTGTACGAACAATTCCAGCTAACGGGACATTTAATCTTCTTATGGTATCAACTGTTCCTACTGGATCAACGCCTCCTTTTAGCTGTGTTGCTGTAATTCAGAGAATTCTGGAGTAAATGCCCTCAGGAGTAAATGGGAAAACCCCGGAAAGTGCCACTTGACAAATACAAAAGCTCTACTTATTATAAACTAAGTGAAGAAATTATTTTTTGCCATTCAAGGCTTATTTGCTTACTTCTTTTTAGCCTTCCCTGCGTTTGCACAAGGAATAGATCCGTGTATTGAAGCAGTTAAGGGTAATGTAACTGGCATCGGTCGCGCCCTATGCAATCTTGGAGGAGACAATGTTGGAAGAACAATAGGGAATATTGCTATTGCTGTTACTGTACTTGCTATTGTTATTGCTCTTTTATATCTTTTGTACGGAGGAATAAAGTGGATTACTTCCCGCGGAGAAAAAGACCAGGTCGAAGCAGCCCGCAATCATATAATTGCCGCTATTGTTGGTCTTATCGTAGTTTTTCTGGCAATCTTTATTATCACTATTATTCTCGGACTTTTCGGCATACAATTGACTAAGCTTGAAATCCCAAAAATTGTACCCGAATAACCACTTGTCTTTCTATTTTTTCTTTGCTAATCTTTAGTTATGCCTTGGGATACAATTGTACAGGGATGTCTTGTTGATGGAAACGTCGCTACTCTCTCTTGTATTCCTGCTATTTTTGTAAATATTATTAGCGCTCTTTTTATTTTCGTAGGGCTAGTCTGCCTAATAATTATAATCTTCAGCGGATACAAATATATAAATTCTGGCGGAGATCCAAAGAAGCTCGAATCAGCCAGAAATACTCTTTCCCATGCAATACTTGGCCTTCTCTTGGTCTTATTTTCATTTTTTATAATAAATATTATTTCTTATATTACACAGGTTCCCTGCATCAGAACATTCGGCCTCGGATGCTAGCAAACGCGGTTTAGCACTTTTCACAGAATACCTTGCAATTTATGCTGTTTGACATATTTTGTGGGGGTTGCAATCTGATTTTTCACGATATAGACTGTTTGTATATGGAAAATCATCCTATTCCTCAGGACGTAACAGGATTCCAGTTCAAGCTGATTGGCAATATGACAGTAAAGCAGTTTGCTTATCTTGTTGCAGGAATTGTTATGGCATGGGTTGTCTTGCAGATACCGGTTTTTTTTCTGCTCAAATTCCCAATAG
>JBBTXK010000133.1:0-9463 GCA_038062315.1 Patescibacteria group bacterium | reverse complement strand
TTCTTGGTTCTTACAATTTGCTTTAAATATGCGTTAAGCAGTGAGCTAAGACTAATACCAAATTCTTTAGCTATCTCTTGGGCTCTTTTCTTCACCTGTGGGTCTGTTTTTGTAATAATAACTGCTGTATTCATATATCCCTAGTATATATATTAGATATACTGTTTGTCAAGATATAAATCTCTATAATAAGTTCCAAAATAGTTCACCACGTTCAGTTCGCTTCACTCATGAATGTGGCTTGCCACGTTCAGTTTCATGAACGTGGTTTGCCAGCGCTTGTTTAATCCCATAGTTGATATTTCCTCGGTTGCTGCTATACTTTTCTTTATGTCAAGAGAACGAGGATCAGATGAGGGACAAAGGCATTGGAGACCAAATGCAGAATTCTTTTTATCAAATCCTAGAAGTGCTGAGCTTCGGGATGTTTGCATTGGTATCGCGAGAAGGGTTGAAGACTTAATTTATAATCCAGAAGTTACTGAAAATAGAGATAGACAACTAACTATTTATGCAGAACTTGAAATGTTGGGTGGCAAGTTGATTGAAATGGACATTAGTCCAGAAATGAATACTGGTTTACCATTGGAAGTTTACAAGTCGAATCCCGTAACAACCGCTGAGTACATAGCTGGTCAATTATATCCTTTCACTGGCCATAGCGTCATATCTGAAAAAGAAATTATTCCAGTTACTCAAGAGCTTAATGAAACTGATTTAGAAACAGTAAGTTTAATGGAAAACAGAATTATACCTAATAAAATGAGACGATTTTTGGTAGAAAGACGGGTCATTTCTTTTATACGCGATTCACTTGATATTCCAGAGCCCAACGAAGAAGAATCTTAGAGGTAGGATATATCTAACAATCTCTCTAAAGACCGTCCCCTAGCATCCCCGATTGACTTCCAATCCCTTTCTTGAAATACTCAAGATATGGAAGGAGTTCCTCAAGATCCAAATGTACCGTTTCAAAATCCAGAAGCGTTAGCTCAAAATCAGCTACCAACAGACCCAAATGAACCCCCAAAACACCACAGGCTTACTCTCTTCGTAATCATTGGAATTATAGTAATTGTACTTTTTGGACTCTCAACTACCATAATGGCCGCATATGGAATAATACCCCTTGCTAATAAATCACTACAAAATTCCATTGCCAATTTCGTCATTGGACTACCGTTTATGCCAAAAACTCCCAATTTTGTGCTCAAATCAGCAATTCTAGCCCACGAAAAAGTAACACAGTTCACAATTGATGCTTCCCTAGCTACAACCTCCACGGGAATAAGTGAAATTATCGGTACTGGCAATTTCGATATAAGAATAACAGGACCTATTGACTATTCCGATCCCAATAATCCCACAATGTCATTAAAGATAAAACTAAGTAAGGACTTTGATTTGGATATAATCGCGAAGGACAAAATTACTTACTTTAAAGTAAATCAAATACCAGCAACTATCGCGCTCTTGCTGGCAAATTTTGGATATGACGAGTCTATACAAAACGAGTTTTTAAATAAGTGGTTTTATGCCGATACATCACCACTTGATACAGAAGCTAGAAAAGCTCTTGAGGAGAAAAAAGAAAATACCTCCATCACCAAAGAAGTTGTTGAAAAACTATTTAATGTTCTTGAGGACCCACAGTTGAAAAAAAGCATCTCAATGCAAACTGGCGCATTGAATTCTTATTCTACATACCAAATTCATTTCGTTCCTGATGAGAGCGCGCTGAATCTATTTTGGGAAAAATATTTGGAACTTTATAATCAAAAAAGTTCAAATACATCAGAAAACAAAACACAATTATCAGACTACATTGAAAAGTTTACTCTTGATAGCTGGATTGACAAAGAAAGTTACTTTGTCCGCAAGATCGCAACAACTTTTACAATCAAGTTCAAACAAAATTCACCCACTCAATATTCACTTCCAAATGCCGGCCTTTTACCTTTTGAGGCTCAAGAAATTCCCGTATCTATTGTCGTAAATCTATCTGATTTTGGTAAACCTGCTATCGTAACCGCTCCAACTGATGCGACAAACATTAACGACTTTATGAAATCTCTTACGGAAAAAATTGCAACTAAAAGTGGTAACCTCGCTGAACAATTTTCTCAAGCAAATAATTAACTATCTCTGCACCAAACGCAGAACAGGAAGAAACAATATCCGTTACTCGCTAGTACTAAGATACAGCATCCTTTCCACCCCTAGGGTGTCCAATGCGAACTTATGGCAAACCATGAAGTTAAGCGCTTGTGCGCATACTTCATGGCAGACTCTCGCAGGCGATTCCATCGTGGTCGGAATCTAGCCGATCTACATTGTTTGTCGGGCTTCCGCCTTTGGATTCAAAGTAAGCTTGAGATTCTTCTTGAGTGGTAAAGTCTGAACAATCCTTGTCTCCACCGGACGTATTGTTAACAGGTTGCTGTTGAACAGATGGAGAAGCCTGAATAGTCGAGGCACACGCGTCGTCGGCCCATAATCCTTTTTCTGCCTCACGCGCTTCTTTTTCAGTTTGTTTATACTCGTTTTGATATTTATAAGGAAGATTATACGTATATTCAAAGGCATAACCGCTGTCAATCATTAACTTTCCAAAATCAGTTGCCCCATCCTCAATCCAAACATACCGAAGCAGCCTTTGGTATTTATCCCTGTCTCCTTGCGTCGGGTCGGATTCAAGCGTTACGGTATTATTGTCTTCAAACAATACTTTTGCCATCTCAGATGCTTCTTTGCCAAAACACTCAACTGGTTTTCTTGAATCAACAACTTCTGGCGTATCTATGCCTATTACTCTAACTGTCTCATTTTTTCCATTAATGGAAACCGAAATTGTGTCTCCATCAATTACTTTTACCAAAGTAGCTTGTTGTTTAGACGACACAGCAGCAGGCACATCTGAAAGATTTGCTTTAGCACCGGCCACCTCTTGATTTATTTCTTCCTGAGGACCTGAAGTGTTTAGAGATTTTTCTTGCGAATCTTTTTCATCTGCGATTAACGCAAACCCAAAAATCAAGATAATAAACCCCATTATCGCAATTACGATATTTCTTTTATTAGCAAATAGAGTTGTCATTCAAAGCAATTATATATCATCTTCCAGTATCTATTCAGTTGTTACCAGTAGACTGTCATCGCGAGGCTACGAAGTAGCCGTGGCGATCTCCGACTAGATCGGAGATTGCTTCTCAGATGAAGCCTGATCGCAATGACTTATCCGCGGGAAAGAACTGAATACGAACTCTATGGTTTGTGTCACGCTCGCAAAAATTTGATATACTCATCAATATATTCTGCTGTTATGAATAAAGAATAGGATTAGAATTTGAGTACCACAAGCGGCTTTAGTAATAAGAAACAAAACGATAGTCTTTCCCGGATCGATCCACAAAAGCTGCAGCAATTTATTGATCAAAAATTAATAAGTGTGCGAAAACATCCAGAACTTAACTTGTACGTGTATAGCTATACTAATAAATGTCAATATGATGGTCTATGGACTGAAGAAACCACGATGTGCAGAGGATTAATATTGGATGGCGATGGAAATATTCTCGCACGTCCTTTTAAAAAATTTTTTAGCTTGCAAGAACATCTGGGTCAGGGCAGAGAAATCCCCAAAGAACCTTTTGAAGTATATGATAAACTTGATGGGAGTTTGGGGATTCTTTACTTTCATTCAAATCGTCCATATCTTGCAACGCGAGGTTCTTTTACTTCAGAACAAGCAGTGAAAGGAACAGAAATTCTTCATAGTAAATACAGCAATGTGATATTTGACCCAAAACTCACGTATCTTTTTGAAATTATATATCCTGAAAATAAAATAGTAGTTGATTATAAAGGCGTCTCAGATATTTTTTTGTTGGCAATAATTAATACACAAACTGGTGAAGAAAAACCATACTCTCATATTCGTGATGAATATAGAGGGATATTCCCAATTGTTGAACGATTTGACGCTAGTACTGACCTTAACGAACTTACCAATACATTTCGCGATAACAAAGAAGGGTATGTTGTACACTTTCCCAAATCAGGACTAAGACTTAAACTCAAACATGATGAGTATGTTCGAATACACCGTTTGGTTACTGGAATTAATGCTCTAAGGATTTGGGAGTATCTAAAAGATAAACAGCCACTCGATGAATTACTAGATAGGGTTCCAGATGAGTTTTATACTTGGGTTAGTACAGTTCTGAATGGATTGAATACAGAATATGAAACTATTGAAAGAAAAGCGCAAAAAATACTTCAAATAGCAAAGCGTCTTCCTACTCGGAAAGACCAAGCTTTGCTTATTAAACAAAGTAAATATCCTTCTGTCATTTTTTCTATGCTTGATAGCAAAGATTATTCAGAAATGATCTGGAGAATAATTAAACCAAAGCCTGAAAAACCATTCAGGGAGGATGAACCATAATAATTCTGTAAACGAATTCCCGATGTGTGAAACCAATCATTTAACTTTTATACACGGCCGTTGCATAAAGTTACATGTCTTATAGCAAATCATCACAAATTACAGCTCGAGCTGCCCTGTGTGATGTAGAATTTGCTATTTCACCTTGCGTTTGAATGAACTACCCACAACTGCGGTTGTAGGTACAGACCGTTAACTAACACACTATCTACCTGTTGCTAAGAAAACCCCAAGAAGCGTCAAAACGCCTCCGACGATAAGAAGTGACGGAAGAGTTTCTCCCAAAAGAACAAATGCTACGATAAAGCCAAATATTGGGGAAAGATAATACGCCATTGAAGCAAATACGACTCCTCCGTGTTTTATTGAATATTGATTGAGTAAATAAGTAGCTATGGTGCCTGCCAAAACAACATAAAATATCGAAAGTATCGAAGGCGCATTGATCTTAGTCCACCACCCATACTGAACTATTGATTCAAACAGGAAAAAAGGGAACAAGACAACCGTTGTTATAATAATAAATATACTTACAATGCGATATGGCGAATGGGTCTCTTGCGCTTTTTTTGACAACATCATATACAAAGACCAAGAAATAACAGCCAACACAAGCAAAAAATTCCCAAGTAAATCTCCAGAGAATTTTCCCTTCTCCAAAATTGGAAGAATTAAAACAGGAAAAACACCAATAAATCCTAAAATAATACCTGATATCTTTCTTAAAGTCTGCTTTTCTCCCAATACGAAGTACGTTAAGACTCCTGCGATAATAGGTACTGCTGCATAAAGAATCTGAGAAATATTAGCAGTTGTTAGCTTTATTCCCAAAATAAAAAAGATAATATTTAAGGTAGCAAGCATAGAAAATGGGCCAAGAGTTTTTAGGTCTTTTATAAAAGACTTCTTCTCTTTCCAAATAAAAGGAGCTACAATAACTGTAGCAAGCAGAAAACGAATGAATGCAAAAGATAATGGAGGGACTTGTGATAGTCCAACTTTTGTCACAGCAGCCATTGCTCCGCTTAGCAGGGAGTACAAAAATATAGATAAAAATGCTTTCTGTCTATCTGTCATTTAGCTTATGGCAGTGTCTTGTACCTTCATTTCTTTTTAACTATAATAAGGATTATATCCTACATTATATATGGATAAAGCTCAAATTCCAACAAACTACATAAAAGACACAAGCAAAACTCGTTGCGCAAATTTTGTTCCCTATGACTGATGTATTAGACGTATTACTTTCTGCTGTGAAAGCTGGAGGAAAAGCGGCAAGATCTGTTGTTCCCTCCTCTGGAATTATTCCTAAAGAAGGTCGGGGAAACTTTGTAACTGCCGGTGATTTGGCGAGTGAGAAAGCAGTCCTCAAGATTATTAAAAAACAATTCCCAAAAGATGCAATCTTATCCGAAGAAACCGAATCTAACCTTAGTAACTCTGAATTATTAAACCTTAGCCGATTGTGGGTGCTTGATCCTATTGATGGAACAAACAACTTTCGTAACCTTCGATATTACTCTTGTGTGTCCTTAGGATTCGTTGAAAAAGGAGTAATTCTAGCAGGCGCTATCTACGACTTTTATCACGACGAACTATTCCATGCAGAATTAGGAAAAGGAGCATACCTAAACCAACCAATTTCTGTTGGGAAACAAAAAGATTTATCTCAAGCAACTGTTGCCACTGACAACTCTTATAATCCCGAAGAAACAAAACATAACCTTGAGCTGTTGCTTAAAGTAAATCCTATTCCCTTTGTTCTTATGAGAGGAAGCGCCGCACTAATGATGTGCGAAATAGCCTCTGGTAGAACTGACCTCTTCTTTCATACAGTTTTGAGGCCTTGGGATAATGCGGCCGGATTTCTAATTGTAGAGGAAGCAGGAGGAGTAGTAAGAGGACTAAAAGGAGAAAACATAAATTTTCTGTCTCCTACCGCTGTTATAGGAAATAAAGAGCTTGTAAAGCAATTTGTTAAGAGTTTAAAAGATTGATTGAAAAACGACATGTTGCAGAGAAAAAAGCGCAAAAAATCTTCCCAAACACCATAACAGCAGGAGATGATAAGGTTATTTATTTGTAGCGATCAGTAACTTCGCTCGCTCATAAAACTGGGGCAAAATATGCTCTTGAATAATGGGTGCTATCTTATTTTGCTGTAAAAATTGTCTTAGTATTTCAGGCATGGCTTGTAGACCCTCCCCCTTAAAAAAACTTGCAAACGTTTTGTCACCTTCTTTAACAATATTACCCTCTTTGTCTCTTGTGCCTCTCAAAATAGCATACATTCGTTCCAATTGGTCTTCTGACAACTCTTCTTCTAATTTATCTTCTCGAGGCTTAAGCTCACTAAGCTGTATATCTCTCATGTCTGCATTCAGCCGATCGAGAAAATCTTTATGATCATATTTTCTATTAACCGCTGTTCTCTCAAGAGATAAAACCGCATGTCCAAAGGGAATAGCCGCACAATTTATAATCATTTTTTGTCTATGTCGCGCAGGAAGCTTATCAAAACTTTTTTGATCTAGCACGGACATTGTATCAGACGAATTTATCTCTTTAAGGATACCTCTAACACCTTCTCTGCCTTGAATGGAAAGTTGTCTAGCAAGAACCACAACTAAAGAATTATCATGGTATAAATGTGGTAATTGATCTTTTTTTCTTTTTATCGCCAATACGCCCTCTTGGGTTGGGGGAAACATATGGTTAAAACCTTCAACGCTCATCTTAATAATTATATCACAAGCGCTCCCAAAATTCCCAAGGCCATTCCCAAAAGTCCCCCGCCGATAACATCCGACGTCCAATGTTCTCCTAAATAAATTCTGCTAGTAAACATTGCTATGTCGTAAAACACTAAAATAGCAATGATAGTTAATTTTTGTATACGAAAAAGTTTTTTTGACCTGACAACAAAAAGTCCAATCAAAACAGTCAAAAATGCGGCTCTTGCCGCATGACCAGACGGATATGAATACTCGGACCTAATATGAAACTGCGGAAATTCTATCAGATGTTTAGCCCGAAGCATAAATTCTGGAGGCGGCAAATGCTCAACAAACAGTTTTCCATATAATTCCAAAACATGCAGTAGCCCAAATAATCCAAAGGTTATAACTCCCCATAATTTTCTTCTTAAAACAAGAATTACTATCAGAAGAATTATCATTGGTTCAAATTTGCCAATATCGCTAAAGAGTGAAAATGGATCGTCAAAACGCCGGGAGATATTGTCTTGCAGACGAACAGTGGTATTGAAATCTATTGCAGTAAAAAAATCTTTATGAACAAGATAAGAAAACAGAATGAAAAAGGAAAATACCAAAAAACTTATTAAAAGAATAGTCTTTTTCATAAATTTCAATTGCGTCGTCTGTCATTCCGAACTCGTTTCGGAATCTCGGTTCTATTGAGATCCTGAAATGAATTCAGGATGACATCCTTACAGGTCGGGATGACACGAAGAGAAATCTTAAAGTTTTAAGCTTTTAAGAAAATCGCGGAATGCTCCATTTATGTCCGGGTGTTCAAGGGCAAGCTCAACAACTGTTTTCATGTATTCTAGCTTATTTCCAGTGTCATAATACCTCCCTCCTTTTATTTCTGCCGCAATTACTCTTTTTCCATCATCAAGCATGAGCTTTAGAGCGTCGTTGTAATACAGTTCATTGCTGTCTCCCAAGTTTGCCAATGCTTTATCAAGATAATTGAAAATGTCTGGGGTAAACAAAAAGCCTGAAACGCTTGCTAAATCCGAAGGAGCTTTATCCTTTCCGGGCTTCTCTATAATTTCATTAACGTTGATTATTCCATCTTCTATTTCTTTTCCTCCTGCGAATCCGTATCTTTCATAATCCTCATCTTTTGATGCTCTGATGCAGCCCAAGACTGAACAATTGTATTTTTCATATATCTCGATAAGTTGTCTAAATCTTGAAGGCTTAGCAACAATAAAATCATCGCTAAATGTATAAATAAACGGCTCATCGCCTATCAAATGACTCACGTTAAGAAGAGGCGTGCCATTTCCATAAGGACCTTTCTGTCTCACATAAACAAAATTCGCCATTGAAGAAATTTTTTTGACTTCATCCAGAAGGTGTCTTTTTTTCTCCCCGCCCATTTCAAGATTTTTAATAAGGTCTAAATTAGCCGCGTCGAAATGATCCTCAATCGTTCTTTTGTGATATCCTGTGACCAAAATAATATCTGTGATTCCAGCATCCACCAACTCCTCAACGACATACTGAATAACAGGCTTGTCAACAACTGGAAGCATTTCTTTGGGCATTGCTTTTGTTTGAGGTAAAAAACGAGTACCGAACCCAGCCGCAGGGATAACAGCTTTACGTATTTTGTTCATAGATTTGCTTATCATGCTGATCAGGCGAAGCCTGGTTCAGCATCTCATTGTGTTGAAATAAGATTCCGAAACAAGTTCGGAATGACAACATAAACTTTATTTTACCCTTTCTACCCTTTACATGTCAATGGAGATTTGATAAAATAACAGTTAACAATTAACCTTTAACATTTCACTTTCCCAATTCAAGTTAAAAGTTACAAGTCAAGTGTTAATTGTTTTATTATGGCAACTCCTATCGCTTTTTTAAAAGAAACTCGAGACGAACTTAAAAAAGTTGTCTGGCCGGGACGAACAGAAGTCATACGCCTAACAATTGTTGTTATAGTAACAAGTCTAATTGTTGGAATATTGTTGGGAGGGTTAGATTTCGTTTTTACAAAAATACTGGAAATCGTCATTAAATAAGGGATTAGCGTATAGGATGTAGGGGTTAGAAAACTAAACCCTAAACGCTACACCCTAAACCCTAAAAAAAATATGGATGTTCAAAAAACACAAATAGCAGAAGGGGCAATGGATCCACAACAGGCAACTCCTGAATTGGGTAAGTGGTATATTGTTCATACTTATTCAGGGCACGAGAATAAAGTTAAAAAATCACTTCAACAAAGAATACAAAGTCTGGGATTTGAAGATAGAAT
>JBBTXK010000132.1:0-8964 GCA_038062315.1 Patescibacteria group bacterium | reverse complement strand
AGTAATAGCTTGCTTGAGAATAATAACTAGCCTGGCTGTAATACGAGGCTTGGGAGTAGTAGGAGGATTGGGAATAGTAAGAGGCCTGGGAGTAATAGCTTGCTTGAGAATAATAACTAGCCTGGCTGTAATACGAGGCTTGGGAATAGGATACTGTATATTGAATGCAGAAGGTTTTATCTCCTGCGCCAGATACAGGTGTACCCACTTGGCCCTGACAAGTAAAATTTGGATCTGGACAATTGTTAAAAGCATCTGGCGAGCAGATTTTAGTAAGGGGAATGTCTGTACATTTATCTTCGCATGCTCCTGTTAGATTACCTACAGCCCCGGTCTCCCGAAAGCTGTAATAATCAGCGGCATTGTCAGCACATATATTACCGTTGGCCACGAGATCTGTATTACCGACTAGGTCGATAACGCAGTCCACTGGTGGGCCACTAGCGCAATTTGCAGTTGAGGTTGCATAGTCAAATGCAGGAGAACATTGATATAACCTTGCTTGAGCAAAGGATTGTTTAGAAAAGACTGTGCTTAACAGAAAAAGAAGAAAGACGAAAAAAACAATAATGACAGGACTTTTGCGCATGCATACTCATTGTATTAGCACAACTGCTTTATTGTCAAGGGTGGGATGTATACAATTTTCTCCTCCGAATGAATTAGCTACACCATTTGCATCTATATCGGAATAACTTAGGCCTACTTTAAGCTGAGCTTTTATACTGGAAGCATTAGAAAAACGCTGGAAAGGTGGTTGGGTAACAAACTTAAATAAATCCTGTCCTTGCTCCACTTTTACTTTTGGTATTTCGTTTTTGCGATGTGCAAAGTCTGATGAATTAGATATATTTGGCACCAAAGGTTTAGTTATCGCGCTACCTGAAGCTCCCAATGTATTGATATACACACGAACCATAAACTTATTTCCATCTTTATCGATATATTCCCCTACTATGACATAGTAGGCATGTATAAAAGACCCTTCTTCTATTTTCTTTCCTTTATAATAATGATAATATGTAGGAGCTGAGAAATACACGTCTCCACTTATCGGCGCAGGAAATATGTCACCTGCCTGGATTTCTCCCTTATGTCCTAAAAATTCGCCACAGTTAGGACTCTGCACTGGAAAAGGATATACTCCTGTTACTTTTCCAGGATTTGAAACTTTCGTATAGGTTGTCTCCCGTACTTTTCCATCTGGTGTTTTTACATATATAAGCGCATTTACTGAGGTGTTTTGTTCTAGAGTTAATTTTCTAGTTTTATTTCCTGTTGCCTTCGCGGTATCTGGAGGAAGATTAAACTCTCCAGGAACTTCTTTGCGATTTTCTCTATCTATAACAGGTGGTGCGATTTTTTGGTATTCTTCTTTAGTCATCCATACAGTATTTCTTTCACTTTTTACTCCTTTCTCTGCTTCATTATCAAACACCTCCTCAGGATTGACTTTTGGGGATTCAACCAGACTTGGGCCATCAGCAGGGTTGAAGGTATTGGGAAAAGAGTTTATGTCTTCTCTACTTGCAGGTGTAGGTTCAGATATAGGTTCGTCAGCAAAGATTTTATCCGCATAAAATCCTCCAATAGCCAATCCTGCTCCTAATACCATTCCAGAACCGAATATTAGCGTGTGAGGAACACCTTTTTTCTGTATTTCTGAAACTTGTTCTGCTATTGCTCGTATATCATCTCTTGAGAGATGAATATCTTCAGGGGGAGGAAAACTGGCAGGGGAAAGACTCCCTGTCTCGCTAGATGCTCTACCGCGTTCCTGTTCTCTATTCTCAGGCGTTGTCATAGAACCTCCTACCTATAGTTGATAAATAACTACCTTCTTATTACCACATTTCCCCTAATTTGTCAACCAGCAAGATACTATAGGGTGTTGACAAGGAAAGATGAGTATGGTATAAATGCTTTGTGATGACACTCTGGAGTACCGCAAGGTAGCTCCAGATTTTTTATTGTCTCAATATATCTTTAAGCTTGCGCAGGTCTATGAACTTTGCTCGTTCAAGCAATTCTCTTGCAATGTGTCCACGAGTGGACATAACTAATGTCCGTTTCTTTGCTTTTTTAAGCCTGTCTAGTACAATTGCAAAATCGCTGTCTCCGCTCATCAAAATTGCAGTATCAAAATTATCCTTGAGTTCTACCATCTCCAACGCCAATTCTATATCTAAATTACTCTTCCATTTATATCCTCCATCTTTCTTTCTGATCTTTTTTACCACTTTAGTTCTTAAAACATACCCGTTGAGATCGAGCATGTCTAGAAATTTCTTTTGTTTGGTATTAGCTTCGTCTACGCCTTTATAAACGAAGCATTTTGTTTCTTTTCCACATTCTTTTTGGAAGTATTCGATAAGTTTCTGATAGGAAATCTTCCATCCGAATGTCTTTTGAGCATAGAAAAGATTTTCTGCGTCGATGAAGACATATACTTTGCCCTTAACAAGTTTTTTAATCATACTGCTAGTTTACCACAGTTTTGGAAGACAGCAGCGGAATCTATAATTAAATGAGAATATGACTTGTCTCAAGTTCTAGAAACGATTACGCTTCCTAAGCCCACTCCATACCAGTCTGTGAGAACTCTAACCTACAGCTTTTCTAGACACTTGTTTTTCCAATCTACAGGCAGAGCGTTACACAAATGGTAAAATTCTTCTGAACCTTTGTGGAAGTTATAGGTTGAGTACGCTAAAAGCTCTTGAAAGCACTTTTCATCTGGATCATATGGCGTAGATTCCTTACAAAGAGCTATTGATTTTTCTATGTTACGATAGTCTGTTTCGATAAGTCGGGAAGCAATATTTGCAAAACACTGTTTTCTTCTTTCTTGTGGTAATTCGATACAGAAAGTGCGAAGTTTTTCAATATTAAAATTAAACTGCACTGGCAGTACGTAAAAAAGGGAGAGAAAACAGCGGTCTATTTCTTGAGGTAAAGTCTCAGAACAAAACTTAACAAGTCCCTCTGATGTCATTATCTCATCACGAAAAAGCGGCCATCTCTCGCTCATACACGATCCTCGTTTTTGACTAGTAAAACCTTCACAGAAGGAATAAGCCTCTTCTTTTGTTGGCTGTTTTCCTTTTACAAGTGCAAAATCCTCGGGTTCAAGCGGCTGAAAGACCTGCATAAATACTCCATCAAAACATACTTGCGAATAATCCGCTCCCTTGGACTTTTTTGTGATTTCTTCACAAAGGTTTGTTGACTTAACCAAATCGGCATTTGTCATATACATAAGGAGGTGCCCCACAGCATGGTAGCAAGATCCTTGTTCAAGCCCTGTTGGTTTCCAATTCCCTCTTTCCTCGCAAAGATCCAAAAGGTCTGGTTTTGTATCCTCAAGTTGTTGTGGAGTCATAAATTCACTTCTAAAGCGCTCCTGAAAGCCTCCGTGAATGCACCCGTTTGAGCAAACACCGCTGGGGCATCTGGTTACAACCTCTTTCCATTTTGATGGATCTTTTTTTACCTCTTTTGCAGATAAATTGTGGCCTAAAACATGGCAAAATGCATATGTCTTGTCTTTATCCTGAGCAAGCGAGGTTACCTCAAACGCATCTTTCATTGAAATATTTGTTGGAGGATCCATTAGTTTCGGAATTTCTTCATCGTAACAGGATTGTTTATGGGGAGAGCCTTCACATTTTGCCAAAATTTCTGAAGTTAATTTTTTTAATTGAGAGCTGTTTTTAGGAGCACTCTGGTTGGCCTGTTTTACTCCGAAAAACTTATCAGTGTTTAAGATTAAAAACTCTAAGATTATGATAATAATTAAGAGAGAAATTAATTTCTTCATAAGAACGTAACCGCTTGCGTCATTCTGGGGAGGATCCGTCAGCTGACGGAGACGACTCCAGAATCTCTCCGTTTTGCCTCATGGCGTAGGGAGATTCTGGACGCGCTCCCGCGTCAGACGCGGTCGCTTGCCAGAATGACGTGATGCGAGTCGTTAATTGTACTTGCAACCATTCCATCTATATTTTTCATCTACACTTTGACAAATTTCTTGGGATTTTTGGGCGGTATACCAAATTCTTAAGATGGAAAGAATTCTACTAAAACACGCTTGTTTTTCCTCCTTCGTAAGAAGATTTGAATCGCAGAATTCCAAAGCTCTAAGATACTCTTTTTGCGGAGGGCCGTATTTCATAAACCCTTCAGCAAAAGCACTAATACATGGTATTTGAAAGCGTAAAGTTAGATTTCTGCAAAAATTCAAAGTTTGTTGGTAATCAGTTTTTCCTTGATGAGGAAGCTCAACTACTAGAGATTGTAAGGTTGGGATTGCATATTCATTTTTTTCTATAGAGTCAATAATCTTGGCAGACGCGATAAAGTCATTGTCTGTCACATTTATTACAGCAACTACAAATTGCGTGAAGCATGCTTCTTTGTACCTATCGGGTTGGGTCTTGCAAATCCAAAAAGGATCGTTTCTGTTTAGAGATAATTCGTACTGACTGGAGGAAGATAGGATCTCAAGGCCATTAAAAACGCCACTTACGCATCTGAAGAGCTTGCCGTATCTTAAAGGAGGATTTTCATCATTTGATACCATCTCGCAAAGCTTAAGAGCAGGTTCTATCATTTTTTTCGCATTGCCCCAAGTTCTAGGATCTGACCCATCTACTGCTCCATGTCCAATTCCGTGATAACATGCACCGCCGGCGTCAGAAGTAGCAAGCTTAAGCCTACTATCTGCGTATTCACAAAATTTACGACCCTCACTCATATCATTGGTTGTTTGGAGAAGGGTTTCCATAAACCCATGATAAAAACCATAACCGCAGTAAGAACTTTTATCCGAAAGTTGAAAATCTTGTTTTGAAGCAAAAAGCCCGTAGGCTTTTTCTCCTAATTTGTGAACGAAATCATGGCAGGAAGAAGCAAATTGTGGGTCTTTTTGATAAAGAATAGCCAATACCTCAAAAGCAGAACTTAAACCCTTGTCTTTTAAAGTTTTATCGATTAAGCCCTCAAAGCAAGCAATTTTTTGATTTCCAGTTACTTTAGAACAATCATTTGCTTGTGATCTTTTATCTTCAACATTTATTGTACCTCTATAAAGAGGAGCTAAATGATCATGGTATTTCCACGTACCGACTTTGTCAAAAACAAAAGACCATTCTTTGCCTGGTTCAACAGGTTGTTTTGGATCAAACTGCGGATAAATACCGTGTGTTGGATGAAGATTGCTTGCTGGCCAAAAAGATTGATCTCTATTTGTTGTGAAGATAACAGTATCGTCTTTGTTTATGGTTAGCTCATTTGGAGAGAAACCCGCTTCAGTTAAATTTACAGTATGATTTTGCGGTTTAACTGAATCCTTAAATATATAAAATATCCCAGCAATTATTACAAGACCTAATATTATCCCAATTGCTAAAAATTTCTTAGGCATATCAACTGATTATATAAATCTTGACAAGTTACAACAAGTACCCTAAAATGTGTACTATATGCAACAAATACGTCTTACCAAAACGCAAGAACTTGAGAAAGTCTTATCTTATCTAAAAGATAAATATAGTCTGTTGTCTGAAGCAGAAATAATCAAACTGGCGCTATCAGAAAAATACCACAGAGATCTTAAGCCTGTGGAAAATGATGCGGAAGCGGAAAAAGAACGAGAGCTGCGGAAGGCATATAGGCGTTTAATGAAAGAGGGTAAAAAGATTGGTGATAGACTCATGAAGGAAAAGGGATTGGACCCAAAAAAGGTTTCCGAACAGCAATTTCATGACCTTTTTTTAGATGACCACGAGCACAATGCTTAAAATTGTTTTAGATACAAACGTATTTCTCTCCACTTTTATCTATCATGGCATGTCAAAAATAATTCTTGAGCTTGTTTCAAAAAACAAGATTAAACTTTATGTATCCTATGATCTTAAAAAAGAAGTTCTAGAAAAACTAAAAGAGTTTGGTGTGGATAAGCAGCTTGCATCAGACGCTAAGCTTTTTCTAGATACAAGAGGTATCTTTATAAGTCCAAATGCTGAAGTGAGCGCGTGTCGTGATCCAAAAGACAACTATATTTTGAAATTAGCAGAAACTTGCAAAGCCGACTACATTATCACAAGAGACAAAGATCTTTTGGAGCTTTCTAACAAAAGATGGAAAACTACCAGAATCATAAAACCAGAGGGATTTCTAATTTACTTAAGGAGCAAGAAAATAATGGCAAAAACTTCTTAACCATCAGCTAACTATACAAGAAACTTTATCCACTATGATATCATAACTGTATAAGTAATAATGAGAATTCTGAAAAGACCCCAAATCGTCTTTTGTACTTTACTGCTGGTTGTACTTATTGAATCTTTGATTTTGCTAAATAACAAAAACCTCTCTCCGAAATCCGAAGATCATCCTCAGCTTCCAAAGTCAGAGGTAGAACTTCTGACTGCGGCCCAAAGATATTTTCATGATGGACAATACGAACAGACTATAAAAGCTTACCAAAAGGTTCTGAATTTAACAAGAGATAAAGAAGATATATATCTACAGCTTGCTAATACTTATAGATATTGGGGAAAGTATGAAGATTCGGAGAAGATGTTTAAAAAAGCATTAGAAATAAACCCAAAGAACGATTCAACCTATACAGATTTGGGCAAACTTTACCGTAATATGAAAAGATACGAAGAAGCTGAAAAGGCGTTTAGGAAAGCATTGGAGATAAGTCCTACTAATGATTTGACTTATGGCTGGGGTCTGGGATATCTATACATAGATATGAAGCGTTTTGAAGATGCCGAAAAAATGTTCAAAAAGGCATTAGAACTTAATCCTCAAAATGAAACAAATTATATGGGGCTTGGAGATCTGTACCGTTGGATGAAAAGATATGATGAGTCTGAAGCCATGTTTAAGAAGGCATTTGAAATTAACCCGAACAGCGAATCATATCTTGGTTTAGGTTGGCTTTATTTCGAACAGGGAAAATATGATGAAGCAAAAAAAGCTTTTAAAGAATTTTTAAAAAACATTAGAGAAAAAGGAGAAGTATACTATGCCTTAGGACAAGTATATATAAAACAAGGCAAAATTGATGAAGCAAAAAAAGCTCTTCAGCGGGCAATAGAGCTAAATCCGGACAATAAGATGTTTAAGAATAGCTTAAATAATCTAAAAAATTAATTATTGCAATAATTCTCCTTATGTTGTGACTGCACTTTATCACAAATTATTTTCATTGTGCTTGCGGAATACATTTCACTTGAATGTCTTAGTAATAATTCATTACAAGATTCTCGTTCGTCTTCTGAGAAAGCTGGCGTCTTGCAAAAATCTATAGCTTGTTCATATTCAACTCCTGGAAGACCTTTTAATAAAAATGCTAATACAAAACCTTTGATACAAGGGAGGCGCAATCGAGACTGCAAATCTCGACAGATATTAATGTCTTCTGTAAAATCTGCTTTAGTGATGTCAACAGTCGGAGCGGCTAAAGTTATTATTGCCTCAATTGCATATTTATCTTCTTCGATTGCTTCGACAAATTTCGCAGATTCTCTTAGTTTTCCTCCGGCAATCATATTTAAAACTCCATTCATTTGTGTATAGCAATCCATCTTACCAAATTCTTGTTGTTCTCTGCATATCGCTAAGGGATCTTTCATGTTAATAATAAGGTTTAATTGATTATAATTATTTCCAAGTTCCATAAATACACCTGACGCACACCTTGATCTTTGAATAGGATTAGAGGTAGATTCAATACAGAGGGTTAAAGCAGAATTAATCATTTTTTGAGCATTGCCCCACATATTTTTATCTTTGGCAGTTAAAGATAGTGCTCCATGACCGATTCCATGATAACAAGCATCGTATAAAACTTGAGTAATTTGCGATTTTTTTGAGTCACAAAGTTTTCCTGCCTCTTTTGGCCCTTTAGTTTGCAGTAAAAGTTCAGTTAACCCGTGATAAAAACCATAACCGCAATAAGCAGTTTGCGGCGGAAAATCAAAATCTCTACCCTTTATAAGTAATTGATAAGTTTCCTCTCCTAACCTATGAGCATACCCATGGCAACCGGATGCAAACTGGGGTTCGGTTTTATAGAGATTATCGAATATCAAGAAAGCATCTGAGATTCCAGTTTTTTTAACGGTTGAACTAAGTAAATCCTCCCAACATTGCTGTTTACTTCCTAAATTTTGGAATTTGTCGCAATAAGCAATACTTATATTGAGAGTACTTAATGTTTTACGATAAGCGGAAATTAGATATATTCCTTCTCCAAAAATAATTATTAAAAGAACTAGGATTGTTGATTTTATTCTAGAAGATCCAAACTTTTTGATAATCACTAAGGGATTATTTGAATGATACCTACGGTTCCACCAGAGATTTCCGCACAACCATATCCATAATTTCCTAAAACATCACCGATTGATTTGCTAGTTAAAGTTTGTTCAGAATTTGCTTTTATTGTTATTTTTCTATCGGTAGATAAAGTATGATCAATAGAATCAGAGTTTTTAACTTTAAAAGAGCCACCTTGTTTTACTCTGTAGACAATAGGGTTTGGTTTACATCCGGTAATATCTAAGAATAGAGTTCCAGCAACTCTGTTTCCCAATTCATCTACCAAATCTGAATGCTTCTTTTTCTCTTCCTCTGTAGCATTTGGACCTGGAAAACTAAGAGCTTGTTTTTCTTCTGCAGTTAACCCCTTTTGGGTAGAAGCCTGTTGGTTTCCTACAGTTTGAGGAACAGTTCCATTCTGGATAGGTGGAGTTTGGTAAACTGTTGTCTGCTGGTAAATTTGATATCCCAAAACTACGGCTATGACTACCAGAACTGCTATTCCAAAACGCACTATATTTTTTGACATATAACTCTATATTAATCTTATATACATTTGAAGCTCTTTGTCAAGAGGACAAATTGAGTTCTTACACAACAATAGAAATGTCATAGGGTACGACAATA
>JBBTXK010000131.1:0-28508 GCA_038062315.1 Patescibacteria group bacterium | reverse complement strand
CTTTATCCCATTTGCCTGTTGAGCATTTTTTCATTTTCTTTCCAAAACGGGTAACAGCAAGGATTAATTTGTTACCACATTTGGGGCACTTCTCATCAAGTTCTTGTGGTTCCACTTCAAACCATTTAACATAATCGCATCCAAGATTTTTTCTTGTTTGGGGATCCCAAGAACCAGTTGAGCATCTTTGTAACTTTCGGCCTGTTTTGGTAACAGTTATATCTGCAAGCGGTGATCCGCATTTGGGACACTTTTCTTCTGCCATTGTTTTATATTACATTTTCTAGAAAAAAGAAGCAATAGGTTTTACTTATTAAATGGTTGAGTTATTGGAAAGGAAGTCCTCCAAGGAATTCCTAAAATTTGTTCGATTTCCTCTCGCTTCTCAATCTCAAAAGTGATAAAATTTGCTTACCACTTTTTAGATAAGTAAAGCAATATGGAGGCATCAAAAGTGAACTCAATTTTCAATAGGAAAACTCTTGTCAGAGTATGTCTAATTATTTTTATCTCAATTTTACTCCTTGGGATTATTGATGTAATCAATTTTGATGACCAAGTTCATTCCTGGAGTCATTTTATCCTAGAACAAGAGAAGCGATTTTATTTTGATCTACCATTTATTCAAACAACTTTAAGCTTATTTGAAATAATAGCTCTTTTTTCAGCGGTTTTAGCTCCATTTTACATTTTATTGGAAGAACAAAAAGATTCCAAGAGAAGAACAGAACTTGCTTATCAACCTTTTGTCAAGGCTTCAGAGGTAATCTATCTAAGTCCGTATTTCAGCGAACCAGGTCTTCAAATTCAAAATATTGGTATTGGTCCTGCTTTATTTGTGAGAATCGCATTTGTTGAAACTAAACCAGATAATCCTGAAAACGCAACGTTAAAATCTGATCAACCTCACAGCCAATATCTTAGTTCTAATGAAAAAACCGATAAACTTCTTTTCGATCTTCGTCTTTTTTATAAATTTATTACAGGAACCGAGAGAGGAGGGGAATTAGGATCTGATTCCAGTAATTATAATAACCCTTCACTTCGTAAAGAATTGAATGATTTGATTAAGGCAAAAATAGGTAAGAATTTTTTCATTTATATTCATGCGTCTGATATATTAGGAAATAAAATGATCTTTGAAATAAAGTATCTACTTTGTTTAGAACCTTACCGAGAAGAATATTACCTGCTTAAAAGAATGGAAATTCAACAAAAATGAAAATAGGTAAATTGGAGTTTTTGGGGTGGGGGGGATTTAAGATTAGACGGGTATTTAAGGCCAAGAGACATTTATTCAAATTGGATTTTGACTTTTAAATTTAAGGCTTGGGCGATTTTTTGCAAAAGCCCAACAGAAGGATTAGCTGTCATATTTTCAAGTCTCGAGATAACCGCTTGAGTAGTATTAGCTTCTTTAGCAAGTTCTTGTTGTGAAATTTTTCTTTTGATTCTGGCTGCAATAAGAACTCTACTGACTTGATATTCAGCTTCAGATTCCTCCCAAGCTTTTTTAAATGCGGGATCTTTTAGCCTCTTCTTAAGATCGTCTTGCAATGTATAGATTTTCATAACTTTTTGATTATATCTTATACGACATAAAATGTCAAGCTATTTTTTCTTCCTTAAAACATATTCATTGTATCTTCTGGAGGCGGTCTCGAGCTCTTTTAAGGGTGTCTTTTGAGTTTTCTTTTTGAATCCATGCAAGACAAGAACTTGAAATTTTGCTGGTACAACATAAATAACTCTAATGCTATTTCGACCCAAGATGCGAATTTCCCAAAAGGGAGTTCCAGTTAACTTTTTGATATGCGGAATTACGGAATCTAATCCATATTCTTGAATATTATGCAGAATTCTTAATATTTTACTTTGTGAACTTTGTTCAAGTGTGTCTAAGAAATCGCTAACAGGGTTTTCTCCGTTTGCTGAAATATAGTAGACAACCTTCCAGCCCAAATCCATAAAGCCAGTGTAACATATATTAGGGTTTTTGGGGGTGGGGATTTGGGGTTTGCAGCATGCGCTTTTGTAATCCAAATTCCCACATTCCAAGTGGGAGTACGTGTTTTAAAGTTTTAATTCCAAAATTCTTAAGAATGTTAGAACGATAGCGACTATCCCAAAAATCTACTACGCAATTCTGCTATAATCATCTGAATGAATTTATCGAATGTATCGAAGGACTAACCCAACCTTAGAATCTTGCTTTAAATTAAAACTTCCAAATAGAAAAGAGGTTTATAAAATATGCAATACGATCAAACTTTAAAAGTTAAAAGAAGCATTAAAAAAGATAAAAACTTTAGAATAATAGTCGATTGGAGAGTAAAAAACAATTTTCTTAAAAAACAGATTTCCGTACTAGAAAAGACAAAAGAGTATCCAATATTCTCTATATCTTGCTTTTTATTGAAGACCCAGTTAATTGAGTTTGAGTTAAACCGCTAATTACTGGTTTAGATTTACATTTATTTTTTTCTAACGTGTCTCCTATTTTGAAAACAGCAATTCGAAGTCCAAAAGCACTTGATGAAAAAAGGTTTATCCTAGGTAGGCTCACAGACGAGATCAATGAATACGAAGGGATTTTTTGATTGATCTTAAGAAATATCTTTCTAGTTTGGTTACGTTACGAAACGAGTTTGTACATGGAATGTTTAATCCGGGAAGTATAAATGAATTGATTACAAAAGCAGAAGAAGGGTTGAAGGTCACAAATAAGGTAATAAAATCTATTGAAGATGTAAACAACGCTCTAAAAGAAAACGATCCGACTGAGTTGAAAGGAAAAGTTGGGATGCGAGGTTAGATTTTTAGTGCTTTTCCGATGCACTCTTCGACATTATTAATACTTACGAATTTTGATAAAAGCGCATCAATATCGGCATTGGTTAATTGAGAACGTATTCCGATTATTCCTGGTTTGTCTCGTTTGATTAGTTTTTTGAAATCATCAAAATTGATTGTAACGACAAACCGATTGTCTTTGATTGCCTTCTGATAAATTTCTTGGTCTTCGCATTGTTTTGGAAGTCCCAAATCAAAATACGCATTTTTAATATTTGCTTTTTTTCTGAGATGAGGAAAGTCTTTTGTTGGCGCGAATGCAGTATCTAACAATAAACGAAACTTCTTTTTAGTATTAGTTTTTTTGCGAGAATGAGTATCTATATGTTTATTTGGTGTTTATAGAAATCAAGAATTGTGACTATGTCTTTCTTTGTAAGTTTATCCAAATGAGGTATTTCTTTTTTTAAGTCTTTAAGTGAATAATCAAGAGCAATGAGAGCCATTATTCGAGCTACAGGAACTCGCGTTCCCTTTATAACTGGCTGTCCCCCTAAGACTTTTGGATTTTTTTCAATAATATCTGGCATATATCCCTTTCTATTTTTAGTAAACGATATTATACACCAAAAGTCAAGGGTGCGTTTTGTTTCGTCTATAAAACTGCTATAATCTTCATTATAAATCTATCGGTTGGAATTATCGGGCTTCCGAATGTTGGGAAGTCTACTCTTTTTAATGCGCTTTTGAAAAAGCAACAGGCGTTTGTGGCGAATTTCCCGTTTGCAACAATTGAGCCAAATGTGGGAATTGTTCCTGTGCCTGATTCTCGTTTGGAAAAGTTGGCGGAGATTGTCTACCTTGAGAAAGCGGGTCCTGTCAGAAGCTCTTTTCCCGCCAGTGCTCCTTCTAGTCTCTCAAGTTCGAACGAAGTCCGCGCTGTCGGGAGCCCTCCCGCTTCTGCCACCCGCTTACCGCCAATTGTTCCTGCGACTGTTAAGTTTGTCGATATTGCGGGTTTAGTTAAGGGTGCGAATGAGGGCGCTGGGCTTGGAAATAAATTTTTATCCCATATTCGGGAAGTTAGTATTATTGCTCATGTTGTAAGAGCGTTTGAAGATCCAACGACCGCATCAGGACAAGTTCCAATAATCCGTGAGGGTTCTGTTGATCCAAAAACAGATTATGAGACCATTCAGACAGAGTTAGTATTGGCGGATCTCTCGACAATCCAAAATGCCCAAAGCAAAGTAAAGAGATTTCAAAAGCCATCAGAAAAAGACGCTATTGACAAGCTTTTTAAAGGACTAAATGAAGGAAAACCAGCAAGAGAAATAGAACTAAGTGACGAGGAAAAAGGATTTGCGGATGCGTTTTTTCTTCTTTCATCAAAACCAGAGATTGTGGTTTTGAATGTGGCAGAAGGGGAATATAATCCTGAAGGAATTAAAAAAGTAAAAGAGGAGTACAAGAATATCCTTCGACTCCCTACGGTCGCTCAGGATGACAATTACGTTGTCATCTGCGCAAAAATTGAAGCAGAGCTTGCGGAATTATCCGTTGATGAGCAAAAGCAATATTTAAAAGATTTGGGATTAGAGCAGTCTGGTTTGGAGCGGCTTATTCAGAAAGCGTATGAGACTTTGGGCTTAATCTCTTTTCTCACCGCGGGAGAAAAAGAAGTGCGCGCTTGGACCCTTCCGGCTGGAACGCCAGCCGTCAGGGCAAGCTCAGTTATTCATACTGACTTTGAAAAAAAATTTATTAAGGCTGAGGTCGTTTCATTTGAAGATTTTGTAGCATTAGGTGGGTGGAAGAAAGCGCGAGAAAAAGGGAAGTCACGGATGGAAGGGAGAGATTATATTATGCAGGATCGCGATATTGTGGAGTTTAAAATAGGAAGTTAAGCGAGTCTGGGATTTTACCTCTTTTTTTTTATTTTTAGATATGATAGGATTGAGAAATAATGAGATCTTACGAGCTAGTGTTAATTTTAAAAAAATCATTATCAGAAACCCAACAAAAAAAGATAGTTGAAGCAATTAAAGGTTTACTCAAGGGTGCGAATTTCTTAAAAGAAAGTGAATTAGGTCAAAAAACATTAAGCTACCCAATAAAAAGAGAAACAGTTGGAATATATTTTGATTGGGTTTTTGATATGCAGTTAATTCCTTCTGAACTTGAAAAGAAACTTTTGGAGGATGAAGGTATTTTGAGACACTTATTGATAAGGAGAAAATAATGGCACGAAGTCTTAACAAAGTACAATTAATAGGAAATTTGACACGCGATCCGGAGCTTCGATATACGCCGAACGGCAGCGCTGTCTGTTCATTTGGTTTGGCCACAAATAGAACTTGGAAAAAAGATACTGGTGAAAAGCATGAAGAGGCAGAATTTCATAATATTGTTGCGTGGAATAAATTGGCAGAAATTTGCAGCCAATTTTTGGTAAAAGGCAGAAAAGTTTATTTGGAAGGCAGACTTGCAACCAGAAGCTGGACAGGACAAGATGGCAATCAAAGATCAAGAACAGAAGTAGTTATTTCAGACATGATACTTCTGGACCCCAGAAGGTTAGAAGGAGAGTCAGAAATTCCAAGTAAAAATTTTCCATCCGAAGTAGGGGAAAAATCAGCTCCTCAAGAAAAGAAGGCTGAGAAAAAGTCCTCAGAGGAAACCCCTTCGCCGGAGTCGCAACGTACGAGTAAGGCTCAGGATAAGAAAGACAGTGAAAAAGAATTGCAAAAATCCTCAGAAGAAGAAGTTGTTCCAATCGATGATATTCCATTTTAACTATGGCTGCAAAACCAGTTAGAAAACCAAGAAGAAAAATATCGGTTCCAAAAAACTGCTATTATTGCATTGAAAAGAAAGAGCCTTCCTTTTGGGAACAAGGGTCACTGCAAAGGTTTGTAACAGAAAGGGGTAAGATTATTCCAAGATCAAGAAATGGGCTTTGCGCAAAGCATCAGGACGCAATCGAGGCCAGCATCAAATACGCGAGGCTTTTGGCCTTAATGCCATTTATTTCAAAATAGTTCTTCATAGCTTTATCAATTGATTTTGTTTCTTTTATGAATAAAAAAGTAAAATTGCTTCAGATAATTGTGATTATTGTAACTTCAGTTCTTGTTGGATATTATTTTGGTGTTAATAAGGTAAGTGTTGGCTGGGATAATTATAAACCTTCCTTTCTAGTTGTAAATAAAGAGGTGCCAGCATCGATAGGCAACGTAGATTTTTCGCTTTTTTGGACAGTATGGCAAAAGCTCGAAAGGCAGTATTATGACAAAGAAAAACTTGATCCTCAAAAAATGTTAAATGGAGCGATTGAAGGAATGACAGAGAGTCTTGAAGATCCATACACGATGTTTCTTCGTCCCATCCAAAATACTAATTTCAAAGATGGTCTTGCCGGACAATTTTCGGGAATTGGAGCAGAGCTTGGAATGCGCGAAAAGCAAATCATCGTGGTTGCGCCGCTTTCTGGGAGTCCGGCAGAAAAAGCGGGATTAAGAGCAGGAGATTCTATTCTTAAGGTCAATGATGATTTGACATTCAATTGGAGTCTTTCTTCAACTGTTGAAAAGATTAGGGGTCCAAAAGGCACGAATGTTAATTTAACGATCCTTCATAAAGAAAAGGGAAGCCGTCCCCTGGAAGTCAAAATCGTAAGAGATACTATCACAGTTAAAAGCGTTGAGGGATGGATAAAAGAAGCTAAAGATATAGAGGGAATTAAAATTTCAGGAAAAGCGGGTAAAATTGGCTATATAAGACTCACTCAGTTTGGGGATGCGACTAATCAAGATTGGATTTCTTTTATTAATAAGTTTGATTTAGAGAGGCAGGGAATTAAAGACTTTAAGGGGCTAATTCTTGATCTTCGCAACAACCCAGGAGGCTATCTTTCTGACGCGATATTTATTGCTTCCGAATTTCTGAAGCAGGGAACGCCTGTTGTTATAGAAGAAAATGGACAGGGGATGAAAAATACTCTTTCTGTAACGCGTGGCGGCCTTTTCTATGACTCTCAGCTTATTGTTCTTATTAACAAAGGAAGCGCTTCGGCAAGCGAGATAGTAGGAGGAGCTTTAAGAGACAATAAGAGAGCAATTTTGGTTGGGGAAACGTCCTTTGGTAAAGGAACGATTCAACAAGCGGATGATTTGGGAAATGGTGCCGGGCTTCATATAACTATTGCCAAGTGGCTAACGCCCAATGGCACTTGGGTTCATGGAGCAGGACTAAAGCCCGACATAGAAATAGCCCAGGACTTAAAAGATCAGAGTCATGATATGCAACTTGAAAAAGCAGTTTTGGAAGTGCTAAAATGACAGACGAGAATTTATGAAAAAACTAATTTTAACTGTCGTATTTCTAATCGTATTATTAGGTTTGTGGAGCATTTTTTCTTCGAATTTTCCCGATTTGTCAAAATTCATCCCAAAACGAGATACAGAAAAGAGCTCTAATGAAAAAATTAAGATTGCCTCTGAGGAGTCTGTAGTCGTAGATATCGTTGAGAAAATTTCTCCATCGGTTGTAACGGTTGGTATTGAAAGAGTCATTAATTTTGATCCGTTTGACATTTTCCAGCGTCCGCAAGGCACACAAAGAGAACAAGATATAGGGTCTGGGTTTATTATATCAAAGGACGGACTCATTGTTACAAATAAACACGTGGTTAATGCTTCGGGAAAATATAAAGTAATAACTAATGACGGCCGCAAGTATGACGTAGAAAGCATCTATAGAGATCCAGCAAATGATATTGCTATTGTAAAAATAAACGCAAATCAATTGAAGTCTGTTGAAATGGGAGATTCAGCAAAAATAAAAGTTGGCCAATTGGTAGTTGCAGTTGGAACACCTCTAGGGGAATTTCGAGGCAGTGTTACCAAAGGAATAGTAAGCGGCATTGGACGGGGGATAACAGCTGGATCCCCATTTGAGGGATTTGCGGAGCGGCTGGATAATGTGATACAAACCGATGCCGCAATAAATCCTGGAAATAGTGGGGGACCATTGGTTAACTCTTCGGCTCAGGTAATTGGAGTTAACACGGCAGTAGCAAGTGGCGCCGAAAATATTGGGTTTGCCATTCCAATTAATGTTGTGAAAGACGCTTTGGATAATTTTAATAAAACAGGAGGATTTGTGAGACCCTATCTTGGCGTTGCCTATAGAATGATTGGCCGCGAGCTTTCGATTTTAAATGATGTTCCGGAAGGAGCGTACGTTTCGCAGGTGGTTCCCGATTCCGCAGCCGCCAAGGCAGGAATAGAGGAAGGAGATATCATAATAAGATTTGATGGCAGTAAGATTGCAGAAGAGAATGGGGGGCTAGCAGGAGTTATTGCTAAGAAAAAAGTAGGCGACACTGTAACAATTTCTGTTTGGCGAGATGGAAAGACACTTGAGGTTAAAACAACACTGACTACCGCCCCAGACCAATAATGAATTTCCAAAAAAACGTTTTCCTTAAAAATTACAGTAGCTACAAAATAGGCGGAGCTGCGAGATTGTTTGCGGAAGTTGGGTCCGTTGGAGAGTTAATACAAGCCCTTCGACTCTCCTTCGACAAGCTCAGGATCGCTCAGGCCTTCGGCTCTGAGACTCAGGCTCGAAGAGGCAAAATTGCGATTTTGGGCGGCGGAACTAATTTGCTTATAAGCGATAGGGGATTTGACGGCTTGGTAATTCATAATAAAATTGGAGGGATCCTTCGGCTTCGCTCAGGACAAGTAGAAGAGGTGAAAGTTGGTTCAGGTGTGGCGGTTAAGGATCTTTTGGATTTTTGCATTGAAAATTCTTTGTCTGGTCTTGAATGGGCAGGGGGGCTTCCTGGCACTGTTGGGGGTGCGGTTCGGGGCAATGCCGGCGCGTTTGGGGGAGAGATAAGAGATAACGTTTGTGAGGTCGAGAGTCTTGATCCGGAGACGTTAGAGAAAAAAGTAAGGAAAGAAAAAGAGTGCGGGTTTAATTACAGAGAAAGCATTTGGAAGACAGGATTTGGGGAAAAAGAAATAATAACTTTCGTATCTTTGAAGTTTGAAAAGGGAAATAAAGAGGATATTCAGGCCGCAATTACTGAGAAAATAAAATATAGAAAAGCCCGCCATCCTCTTGAGTACCCAAATATAGGAAGCATTTTTAAAAATGTTCCTTTTGAAAGTTTGCCTTCTAATCTTAAGAAAGAATTCGGTCAATATGTAAAAAATGATCCTTTTCCAGTTGTGCCAACTGCCAAAATTATTTTCCTTTCCGGTTTAAAAGGAAGAAGAATTGGAGGGGCAATGGTATCAGATAAGCATACGAATTTTATTGTAAATGTAGGTAACGCCAAGGCAGAAGATGTAAAACAATTAATTATTCTTGAAAAACAGACGGTTAAAGACAAGTTTGGTATCTCAATAGAAGAAGAGATAGTTTATTTGGGAGATTAGGGTTGAGTTGAGAAAGAATTAGCAACTTCTGAGATGTTTCCGTCAAGAAGAAAAGGCAGATTGTGCCATGACTTACTAAGCCTGTGATCTGTCAACCTATCCTGAGGAAAATTATACGTCCTTATTTTTTCTGCTCTCATGCCGCGTCCGACTTGAGTTGCCTTGAGAGATGCTATTTCTTCGTGTCTTTTTTCAATTTCCTTTTCCCAGAGTTTGGAGCGGAGAAGTTCCATGGCAATTTCTCTATTTTGCGCCTGAAACCTTTCCGTCTGAGCAGTAACCACAATTCCAGTTGGTTTGTGTTTCAGCCTTACCGCGGTTGAAACTTTATTGACATTTTGTCCTCCATGGCCGCCACTTCTAAATGCCTCAAACTCTATATCGTGTGGATTAATATGAAGATCAATATCCTCAAGTTGCGGAAGTACAGAAACAGTTGCTGTTGAGGTATGTATCCTTCCTCGTTTTTCTGTTTCCGGCACTCTTTGGACCCTATGGACTCCGGCCTCAAATTTAAATGTCTTGAAGGGCAAGTTGGAGGAGGAAGATGATGAAATTTTTACCACATTTTCGTCTACTTTTTCAACCTTGAATTTTTTGAGTGTTGCAAATTTTACATACATGCGGAATAATTCGTCTTTCCATAGTTTTGCTTCTTCTCCTCCCGCGGCACCTTTTATCTCAAGAATTACATCTCGGCGATCCAATTGATCTTCCGAAGATTTTTGGGTGAAATTTATGCTTTCCTCCAAAGCTTTTTTCTGAAGTTCCAATTCATCAATCTCTTTTTGAGCCAGTTCCTGTAAAGAGGGGTCAGAAAGAAGAGATTTAGCCTCTTTTATTTTTTTGTCAAGATCTTGTAGCTGGATTTTTCTAAAGTCTGTCATGGATTTATAGCTTGTCATCCTGAACTTGTTTCAGGATCTAGTTCTTGAAGAAACGAGATGCCGAACCAGGCTTCGCCTGATCGGCATGACAAATAAGTATCTACCTTATTGCTGTTAGCATTTCTCGGAGAGTCTTTGGCTGGGCATCCTTTTCTTTTTGCTGCTCCTGCTTTTTTACTTTCTTGATTAAGTATTGTTTGGCAATGTTTTGTCTTTCCTCAAATCTTTGAATTCTAGAGGCGCTGTCAACAAATCTTTGTTCTCCAGTATAAAAAGGATGGCATTTGTTGCAAAGCTCTACTCGAATTCCCTCCTGAGTGGATCCCACGGTAAAACTGTTACCACAGGCACACGTTACTTGCGCGTTTTCATAGTATTTGGGATGAATATTTGCTTTCATATATAAATATTTTAGCAGGACAGATGGTAAATTGCAATCGCGTATGTTCTTTGGTAAAATCTTTGCTAATGAAAGAAAAATCGCCAAAGCAAGAAAGAAGAGAGAGGGCGGATCAGCGATACAGAGAAAGACTGGCCGCCGTGGCACCATATGCAAACATGGGAATGTCTAGGCGCGAGCTTGACTTTGCCCTTATTATTGGAGCAAATCAAGATTTTACCAAAGCAGTAATCGATGACGTTCTCGCAAGAGGAAAAAGACATGGACACATTAGGATACTAACTAAAGAGGAGGAAACTTTAATTAGACAAGACAACTCAGCTATGACAGATGAGCAGGCGCAAGATAGAGTTCTTAAATGCCTTATTGTCAAGGAGACGTTGGCAAAAAGAGAAGCTAAAATGCCAGAGGATAGAGGGGAATGGAATAAAGTCATTGAAGCAATAGGAGACATTGACAGGCCATTAGGTATTGTAAAGAATCTCTTAAATAGAGGAGCATCAATAGCAGATGCTGCACAAATAGCTAGATTAGAGTATCCAGAAACACAAGAGCCAATTGTTAGATTTGCTCAAGAGCTTGTAGCAAATAGCATGATTAACCAAGATTTGCTAAGCTACAATGAACTTATTAGGATTTGCAGAGAGAAAGGTGTCGAATTACCAACTTTTGCACATAGTATTGTACTTGAGGCATTTTTTTCTGCGCGAATAGCCTTGGATAGGAAAGATGACACGAGACCGATAAGTGCATATCATAAACTGCGAGGCATGTTTGTAAACGAAGAAGACTCCGACGAAAGCTTGTCACTTGCCCAATTCGAAGACTCCATTGTCGAGATTAATGCAGACCAAAGGTATAAAGAAGATGGTATAGGGTTATATAGATTAAGTGAAGACGGCGGGAAGTACCGCATGCCCGTTGGTGTTGATGATAAGGGAATTGCTTATGACAGCACAACACTTATGCAAGCAAGAGAAGCATCAAGAGAACGAGTTGCTCGATCTAGAGAGGGAGGAGGCAGACAAACAAAGCCTGCACAACAAGTATTATCATGGGAAATAAACCATCCTCTTGATGGCAAGCGTTAAATTGAAAGAGGAGGATCTGGCCAGTTATGACAGAACGAAAACTGGGAAGAGAATTTGTAGAGCGAGATTTGAGCCAAGGGCATAAGGTTAAGCAGCGAATAATTTTTGCTGGGAATGAGGCTGAAGAGATAGACAGAGAAGACAATAGAAGAATGGTTGTACAAGAACAGAATGTTCCTATATCCAATCTTGTTGACATCAGGGAAGCTAGTGGCGAGCGGGGGCGTCGAACAAGGGGTAGGAGAAGGAAGATAAGGCCTAAAGAGTAGATAAAACCCGCTCTAAAGAAACAGTTTTTTGTTCTCTTGTTTTCATATTCCGAATAGTCACCATATTTTTTGACGCCTCATCTGGTCCAATGATTATTGTATAAGGGATTCCTTTTTTGTCTGCGTATTTAAGCTGTTTCTCAAGAGTCGTGTTTTCGTCAAGATAAATTTCAGTTTGTACTCCAGCACTACGTAGTGACAAACTACAGTTAAGAGATTTTTCTAAAAGGTCGCTGTTAAAAACAGTTACTAGGACCTTGGTAGTTGACGAAAGGATTTCGGCAGGGAATAGTTTCAGCTCGTTCATTGCCTCCAAAAGCCGATCAAAACCAAATGCAAACCCAACCGCTGGGATTTGTTTACCGGCAAACAAACCAATCAAGTTATCATATCTACCACCACCGCAAACAGAACCTACTTCATATCCTTTAATCTCTACTTCAAATATTAAACCTGTGTAGTAATCAAGTCCTCGCGCTAGTTCTGGGGTGAATATAAATTGCTCCGTTTTTCTTAATCCTAAACGCTCGAGGAGTTTTGAAATAAGAAGCAGATCATTAGTCTCATTAAGTTCTTTGGCGTTTTTAATAATTGCATTTGCGATTTCTTTGGGGAAACCATTTTTTTGGAGATCTTGCAAAACTCCTTCTTCGCCAATCTTCTTAATTTTGTCTAGGCTTCTAATAGCTTTTGCTAAATCTTTGTCGGTAACAAATCCTTGTTTGTTCAACTGCGAAAAAGTCTTTTTGTCGTTAATCAATATTTTAAATTCTTTAAATCCCAATGCTTTTAGTGAGGCAGAAGCAACCTTTATTACTTCGGCATCCGCCAAAAGACTGTTGGCTCCGACTATATCGATGTCGCATTGCAAGAACTCCCTAAATCTTCCTTTCTGTGTATTGTCTGCGCGCCAGACGTTTTGGATTTGGTACCTTTTGAATGGCATTGGTAATTCATTTTGATACTGTGCAATAACGCGGGCAAGGGGGACTGTTTGGTCGTAGCGAAGAGCAACTTTTCTTCCGCCTCGATCAGTAAAGCGATACATCAGTCTGTCACCCTCATCCCCATATTTCCCAAGCAGAATCTCTTCGTACTCAAGAGATGGTGTTTCCAAAGGCTGAAAACCATAAGACTCAAACACCTCTCTCAAGATGTTTATAGCGTATTGCCTTTTCCTAGCCTCACTCGGCAAAAAATCCCGAAAACCTTTTAATGTCTGCGGTTTAATCATATGGATATTATAGCTTAATAATTTGTTTTGGGGAATAGGGATTAGGACTGACCTTACCCCACTTTTGCCTCAAATCGTTCGTGTCATTGCGACCCCGAGCGAAGTCGAGGGGGAAGCAATCTCTTCTTTCACAATGGGATTGCCACGTCGCCACGTTCAGTTTACATGAACGTGGCTCCTCGCAATGACAGCCACAAAGTGGGGTAATCTCAGCAATTTCTTATATGGTGATTTAATTGAGATGTTTTTGGAGAAAGGGATTGATAATGCTTATCTCTTTGAATTTTTTGAAATCTCGCGTGTTGTCTGTCGCAATTGATTTAATTCCATTGGAAAGAGCTGTTGCGGTAAGATATGCGTCAAATATTCTATTTCCTGTCAATTTATAGGTCTTTATGAGTTCTACCGCGAAATAATAGGTCGAGTCATTGGGAGAGATCATAGAGCATGATTTGGAAACAGACAGAATAGCTTTCAAGGCATTTTTCAAAGCCATTGGTCTAGAAAATCTTTTGTGAGTCAATACTCGGATTGCTTCTAGAATATTTTGATGAGAAATTTCCAATTTTCCTTCATTTGCTTTTAGAAATTTCTGTGCTTTTTTATGTTTTTGTGAATCTGCATTAATGGCGTAAATCAAAATATTGGTATCAACAATCATTTTAAATATTCGGGTCCGGATAGAAATCGTCACGGGTTAAATTGTCTAAGTCTTTACCAAGATTATGTGTTTTGAAAATTATTTTTTTTGCTAATCTTTTAGAGTCCTTTTCAAGATACTGCTCAAGAGCGCGATTAAATATATCTTGCAAGCTTAAATTTTCTTCAAGCGCCTTTTTCTGTGCTCTTTTTTTCAGATTTTCTTTTAATCTCAGTGTGGTTCTCAAAAGTTGCATATACAGCTAAATTAGCATAAATATGACAATATGTCAATAACCGAAAGTATAGCACTACATAGCACTATACTTTGGAACAAATTTATCTCTTGCTAAATAGTGTAAAAGAAGCAAAGGAGCTACATCAGATGTATGAGGATGTGATTGCTTGTTGCACAAATTTAGTGGCATCGCGGACATTATCAGGATGAAGAGTTGGTTTTTCACTAGGATCTTGTATTTCTATTATTTGCCCAGTTACGGGAGTTAGAGTCTGGTTGGGCATTAAGTCTCTGAACGCAAATGGAGGCTGTTGTTGTTCTTTTGTTGTCATGATGCTTAATTTACACCTACTTAGGCCCTAAGTCAAGTGTTGGTGATTTTGTCAGAAGGCGCAAGCCTGTTTTCTCTAAGACCACCACGTCCTCGATTCTTACTCCGCCAAAACCTGGGATATAAATTCCTGGCTCTATAGAAAAAACCATTCCTGGTTTTAAGATGTCTTTAGATTTAGGGGAAAGACGTGGTGATTCGTGGACTTCAAGGCCAATGCCGTGGCCTAGGGAATGGGGGATGGTGGGGTAGCTTTTAGAGGTAATATAGTCTCGGGCAACTTTATCAACTGAGGCGCCCCTCACCCTAACCCTCTCCCTCGAGGGGAGAGGGAATTGGGAGAGGGTGGACTTCAGATACTCTATTGCCTTTTTTTGCGCTTCAAGAACTTTTTGATACATTCGTTTTTGCTCGTCAGTTGGTCTTCCTAAAAAGACTGTCCTTGTCATATCTGAGCAATAGTTGTTTAACCTTACTCCAAAATCCAGAAGAACAATGTCGTTGGTCTTTAGTCTTTGGTCGCTTGCCTTATGGTGTGGAAAAGCGGAGTTCTTGCCAAAGGCAACAATGGGAGGGAAAGAAATATCAGCGCCATTTTTTTTAATAAAAAATTCTATTTCAAAAGCAAGCTGTTCTTCCGTAATGTCTCTTTGTATTTTTTTTAATATGAAATCAAATGTTTTATCTCCAAGTCTGCACGCCCTTTCAATCGTAGAAATTTCCCTTGCATTTTTTATTGCGCGAAGATTGCCAATGCTAAAATGATTTAAATCACTAAAGCAGGAAGAAAGCTTTTTATGTTCGGCAACAGTAATATTGTGATGGTCAAATCCGACCCTTTTAATCTTGCGTCTTTTGGCCAAGTCTTTTAGGACTTTTTCAAATGTGCTAATTGACGATATTTCAATCAGTGAAAAACTTGTTATTTTACTTTTTACTGATTGGCTGTATCGCCCATCGGTTAAAATATAATTTTTGCCTTGAGTAATAAACAAAAATGCTTCGCGTTCATACTTCGAGAAATGCGAAAAGTTAGTTAAGTAGGCAATATCGGAAACAGAAGAAATAAGTACTGCATCAAGTTTGCTTTTGGTGATTTCTTTTTTTAGCATTGGTAATAGTTCCGACATCATTTTTGAGAGGAGGAGTTTTGAGACTGAGTTTTTTGAATGTAGGGAATTTCAGGGAAAATGACGACTCGGGTTGCTGAAATTTTATTTTCGTTTTTGGGATCGAGAGACCCAACAGTAATAATACTATAGCCTTCTTTTATCTTTGAAAATCCGGATTTAATATAACCCCCAGATGAAGTATAGGAGTAAGTGGTCGTTGTATAGCCGATATCAATTATTAATTTTTTGTCGTCGATTGTCACGATATCCACAGTGAAGTTTTTATCGTCAACTGCCGCAACGCCGCCGCGAACAACAATTGGAACAGAAACTACATTAACAAAGCGAGCGAGTATTCTTCGGGATTCCTTATTGTATAATCCGAGTATTCCCAAAGTTGTACCTTTTGTGATATCAGAAATTCCGTAGGCGGTCTTTAATTTAGGAGAAGAGAATTTTGTAAGTTCGTCGACATCCACAAATCGAGTATTGTTTTGGATATCCAGAATAGTTATTTGTGTGTTGGTCGCATTGGTGACAGTACCTATTATTCCTCGTTTTTCAACCAATCGTAACTGCGCAACACGAGAAGCAATGTTGGTAATGAGCTGCTCTTTTATGCCTTGCGTTATCGTTTGAGAGTAAGCGTTGTTAGTGAATAACAGGCTAAAAAGACTGACTAGGAAAATGTTGAGTATACCAATAATTATTATCTTTTTCATACATTCGACTTCGCTCAGTATGATCTCTTCGAGCCTGAGCCTCAGAGCCGATGGCCTGAGTTTATCGAAGGATCATTTTTAATTAAAATTCTTCCTCAGAATACGTAACTGTTTTTTTTATTGATTTAGTTTCGCCATCTGCGGCAACTGCAACCACCTCAATAATGTTTTGACCATTTGAGATTGTAATTTGTGCTGAAAAATCTCCAGAGATTGTAGGGGCAATTACACTTTCAATGCCATTTGTCAGAATTACAACAACCGCATCGCTTCTTGTTTTTCCTGAGACAGTAATGGTTTTTTTGTTGACAACCTCTTCATCTTTGGGTTGGGAGAGAGTCAAAGAAATTGAAGGCAGAGCGGTAGGAGTTGGAGATACGGTAGAAGTAGCCTTTGTCTTGGGAGGAGTTGTTTCTTTTGCGCTAAAAAGGAAAAATGCGACTCCCGCGACCAAAAGACCCAAGATTGTCGCAATAAAAGAAAGAACGATTTTTTCTGTTTTCATTCCAAGAGCAAATATGATACGACAAAAGAATCCTCTTGTCAAGAAAAATTCCCTGTGATAGGATGTTGAAATGGATATCTCAATACTTAGTCAGAATTGCATAAAATTAAAAGGAAAAAAAGCTATAATTATTGTTGATCCGGAAAAACAGACGCCTAAAACAAGCGCGGATGCGATTTTACTAACAGGAATAGATTTTGATACGTCACGCATATCAGATAGCCGGGTTATTTTAAATGGCCCTGGAGAGTATGAAATAAAAGGATCTAAGATTTCCGGGGCCGCAACTCCTAAGTACGCTATTTACAAGCTATTAATGGATAACATTAGTATCATATTAGGTAAACCAGTAGATTTCTCAAAGCTGGAAAGCAACTTTACCGCATGTGACGTTGCTGTTCTTAATGCGGACCACGAATTTAATGAATCATTTGTAACAGCTCTTAGTCCTAAAATGGTTGTTTTGTATGGAGAAAAGAAATTGGATGGAGCTAAAAAATTAGGCGCTAAGAATTTAGCTCCAGAAGGCAGGCTTTCAGTAGCAAAAGATAAACTGCCCGAAAAAACGGAAATAATAGTATTAGCGTCTAGTTAGTCAGCGTCTGGCGTCTAGTTCCAAACTGAACGCTGAAGGCTAGTTGCTAGACGCTTCTCGTATATGGCAACATTAAAAGTTCCTCCAAATAATGATGAAGCGGAACAAAGTGTTCTGGGAGCAATTCTTATTGATAAGGATGCTATAGCAACAGTCTCTTCAATTATCGCCCCATCTGATTTTTACAATCCAATTAATGGAACTATTTTTGATTCAATGCTTGCCCTATACGAGCAAGGGAAACCAATCGATATCTTGACTTTGAGAAGCACCCTTAGGAAACATAAAACTTCACATAAAATAGAATCGTCTTATCTAGTCAATCTTGTTAATGTTGTTCCAACCGCTGCAAATATTGAGCATTATGCTAACCTAATTAAGGAAGCTTCCATAAAAAGAGCATTAATTACTGCTGGCTCTCAAATTGCGGAAATGGGTTTTTGGGAAGATAAAGAAATTGATGAGCTTCTCGACAAAGCAGAATCTTCCATTTTCGCTATATCCCAAAAAGGTGCGTTAAGAACATTTGTTCCTCTAAAAGAAGCGTTGGCAGAAAGTTTTGACAGAATAGACGAGTTGCATAAAAAAGGTTCTGGACTTCGGGGGATAAAGACTGGTTTTGTGGATTTAGACAACATGCTTTCAGGGCTGCAGGCTTCAAATCTAATTATTTTGGCAGCGCGTCCTGGACAAGGCAAGACTGCAATGATTGTAAATATCGCACAATATGCCGCAGTGAATGAGAAATCTCCGATTGGAATATTTTCTTTAGAAATGAGCAAGGAAGAATTAGTTGATAGGCTTTTGGTAGGGCAAGCAGATGTTGACGCGTGGAGAATAAAAACAGGAAGACTTTCAGAAGCTGATTTTACTAAATTGTCAAGTGCCATGGGAGAATTGGCGGAAGCACCCATTTTTATAGATGATACACCAGGCATTACCATATCGGAAATGCGAACAAAAGCAAGGCGGCTTTTACTTGAGCAAAACATATCGCTTTTTATAGTTGATTATTTGCAGCTTGTAGATCCAGGACGAAGGTATGACAATAGGGTTCAGGAAGTTTCTATTGTTTCACAGTCTCTTAAGAATTTAGCAAGAGAGCTAAAAATTCCGGTTTTGGCAGTTTCTCAGCTTTCGCGAGCGGTTGAACATAGGGGAGAGAGGAAACCTCAGCTTGCGGATCTTCGCGAGTCAGGAGCTATAGAGCAAGACGCTGATGTTGTGATGTTTTTATATCGTCCTGAGGCAGAACTTGCTCCAACAATGCAGACAAAACTTCTTATTGCTAAGCACAGAAACGGCCCGATGGGAGAAATTGATTTATTGTTTCGCGGCGACCGCATCAAGTTCTACAGTGTTGAGAAGAAGAGGGAAGAAAGCTAAAACTTCCTAGCTTCGAAAATTTCTGATAATTCCACATCGTCGTATCTGTACAGATCCCATATCGGAAGTATATATAGGAAGTATATCTACGATGTGGGCAGGAGGGTGTAATTGAGTCATTAGTGAACCTTCAAGAAAAAGTAGCTAAATTACAATGTAAAGTATTGCTTGAAGAAGTTAAGAAATTGGAAAAGATAGGTTGAAATATTAAAAAAGAGAATTACGGATATTAAATTAATCCACGTTAATGGTGGGTTTGCAGGAGCTCGGTGGGCAAGGTGGGAGTCGAACCCACACGAGTTTAAAGCTCACGGGTTTTTGAGACCCGCGTGTCTACCATTCCACCACTCGCCCTAAATTTCATGATTTGAGACTACCGCCCTCGCTTGTCAGGCAAGCGGACTCGGCCTTCTCGGCCTGCGTCCCATTCCGCCACTTGCCCAAAAGCCTTGTTTATTATATACTTTCCTTTATGACACTTCAAGAAATTTACGATTTGGGAATAGAGATGGGCATAAAAGCCGATCCGAGGGGAGTTGAGGCTGTTAAAAGACTTCTTGCCCGCACCAAAAAAGACTACCAAGAATTGTCAGAAAAGAAAAGAAAGTATTTTGACAAAGAATCTTTCAAAAACCCATATTCGGACTCAAGAATTCTCTTTGGAGATCCTAAGACAAAAGTCAGGAAATTTATGGCTGGAATTGACGGAGATGCTTCAGAAATACTTTTGGCAGATAGACTTAATTACCCTTCGACGGGCTCAGGGTTAGGAATTGATCTTGTTATTTCGCATCATCCAAGCGGCCATGCGCTGTCGAGTCTTTATGAAGTTATGGATATTCAGATTGATTTATTTGCAGATGCTGGAGTGCCAGTCAATGTAGCGCATGCGCTTTTCGAAGAGAGAAAAGCGGCGGTTCGAAGAAGATTTAACCCTCTTAATCATACACAAAGTGTAGATACTGCAAGACTGCTTGGCATACCGCTACTGTCATTTCATACCATCTGGGATAATCTTGGGCACTCCTTTATGGAAAAATATCTTGGAGACAGGAAATTTGATTTTGCCGGCGATGTGCTTGAGCATATTAATGAGCTTCCTGAATTTATAGAGGCAACAAAGGGGAAGAATGGTCCGTTTGTTGTTGCGGGCTCGGAAAAAAGAAGAGCAGGAAAGATAGTGGTCGGGTTTACTGGCGGAACAAGTCCGTCAAAAGAACTGTACATGGAAATGGCAAAAGCAGGAGTTGGGACAATCGTTGAGATGCATGTACCAGAAGAGTCAGTCCAAGAATTAAAAAAACTTCATATAAACGTAATAGACTGCGGACACATGGCAGCGGATTCAATTGGAGCGAATTTGTTTTTGGATGAGATCGAGAGAAAGGGAGTAAAGGTAATTGCGTGTTCGGGACTCATAAGAGTAAAACGTGGACGATAGAGGATTATCCTCAAGCTTATCCTTCGTCAAAATATTTTTATGGAGGTTTTCAAGAAAACAATAATTAGTAACGATATTCTTCGCGTGCTACGGGTTAAGCCCTTTTTTTTGATGATGGTATCTGAGTTTTTTTCTCAGTTTGCTTTCAACATGCAAAATTTTGTCTTGATATTTGTTATATTTGGAGCAACACATTCAAGTACCGCAGTTTCAGGTATTATTCTTTCTTTTACAATCCCTGCTGTTTTATTTAGCATTTTTTCGGGAGTATACGTAGATAGATGGAATAAGAAGAAAATAATATTTTATACGCATTTGGTTAGGGGAATTCTTCTCTTGCCATTTTTAATACCAAACCTACCGATTGCATATATTTACATATTGACGTTTTTGATTGCCGTTGCAACCCAATTTTTTATTCCGGCAGAATCAGCTATTATTCCTCAGTTGATTCCTAAAAATCTTATTATCCCGGGAAACGCAATATTTGCCTTTGGAATATATAGCACAATACTTTTGGGTTATATGTTTTCTGGTCCTGCACTTATAATATTAGGTAAAACCTATACGATTCTTTTCCTTTCCTCCCTTTTTTTTATTAGCACTTTTTTTGTCACAGCTATTAAATTCCCACATAATAAGAAAACTGCAAAAGCTGAAAAGCATTCCTCTTCCCAGAATGTTTCTTTCATACACGAGACAAAGGAAGTATTTTCTTTTATAAGACGAGCACGATTGGTTATGCATGCCATCTTGATGTTGACTATTGCTCAGGCGGTTATTCTTACATTTGCGGTACTTGGCCCTGGATATGTAACCACCATTCTTTCTTCGCCTTTGGAAAGCCTTTCCTGGATTCTAATTGCGCCAGCAGGACTTGGAATGGCGATTGGAATTCTTTTCCTTGGAAGTATTGGTAAAAGATTTAAGCAAGAGAGGCTAAGTGCTTTGGGGTTTCTTGCGGTTGGGGTTTCCTTTATCTTGCTCCCATTTGGCAGTAAATTTGCATCGCGCGAATTCGTTTCGACTATAAATTATTATCTTCCTTCAATACTGCATATAACGGTTTTACATATTATTGTAGTTTTGGCATTTATAATCGGTTTTTCAATATCTCTTGTATTTATTCCCGCAAACTCAATTATTCAACTTGAGACAGGTTCCCGAATGAGAGGAAGAATCTATGGTTTTTTGAATTCAATGGTAGGAGGAGTTTCCTTTCTTCCTGTTATTCTTTCAGGGTCCTTAGCAGATATTCTTGGTGTTGGGAGTGTTATCTCAGGAATTGGTATCCTCATGCTAATCCTAAGCATAGTTTTCTTTTTTCTTAAGTAACTTTATGCAATTTTTCATTCTCGTTCTTTTAATCTGTTTTTTTATTTTCCTTTTTTGTGTTTATTTTTTAGGTAAAGACGATTTGATTCTTCTTCGAAAAGATATCTCCATGGATAGGCTTTTTAATATAATAATGCTTGGAAGTCTAGTTTGCCTTTTTTCAGCTCGTGTCTTTTATGGATTGTTCCAGGGAGGGAATATTTTACTAAACCCCTTTGTTTTCTTTCTTATTCCATACTTTCCAGGGCTTTCTCTTGTTGGGGGAATAATAGGTGCGGGAATAGTCTTTTTATATCTATTGCTTATTAGAAAAAACAAGCTTCCCTTAGGAAGAATATTTGATTTTTGCTCGATTGGTTTTTTAACTACGTTACCAGTTGGAATTTTGGGTTATTTTATGTTCTCGGGAGAAAAATCTTCTGCTATAAGAACTATTAGTCTTATGATTATCTATATTATTATTTTTTCAATTTTTTGGAAAATCTTTCTGCCTAGAATGCAAAGCGCGAAATTCAAAGACGGAACAATTAGTTTTCTATTTCTGATTTTCTTTTCTATAATAAGCATTATCTCAAATATAATAGAGAATTCTAAGCAAATCCTTTCTTTGGAAAATGTAATCCTGTCGGTAATGCTTATTGCATCAGTCTCAGCACTAGCTTGGCAAGAAAAACTCCTCACAAAATTCAGAAATTAGTTTGAAAAAACTCAATTTTCGAAGAGATGAGTTGGTTACATTAACAAGCTATAGCATCTTATTGTACTTGTGTGCCCGAACAAAAAAAACTAAGCTCGCGAGGCTGAAGTCATCACAAATTTGGCATAGGCAGAAATTGGGATGCGACGCTGTGATACCGTTTCGTCGTATCTGTACCGATCCCGTATCGGAATTGTATAAAATTTGCTCAATCAGGTTAGGCTTTGAGGTAAAGCAATAAATTGAGGTAAATGATTTGTTAAGGTTCTTTTGGTTGTTGAGATAGCTTTACAATTCTTCTAATCAATCTAATTGCTCGTAGTTTTTCGTTTGAGTCTATTGCGGGATTCTCAATAAAAAGTTTAAGCTCATCTAAAGCACTTATTGCTGGATTTTCTTCTAACTGTGGTTCCTGTTTTAGTTTTTGATAAGCTTCTTTTATTTGAGGGATACTTTCTTCGGTTAAGCCAAAGTCAGCTAGATATCTACCCGCTTGGCTTTGAGGGTTTTTCAACATGCAAATTAATAGGTCCTCTGGAAAAATTTCTTGTCTATGCTCATTGTGGGCTATTTCCTCTGCACCCCTAAGAATTTCTTGGGCATTTGGGTTTAATTGCCTTTCTTCTTCGGCGTGAAAGGGGAATTGAATTATAATGCTTACCGAATGAAGAGAGTCGCTTATTTTACTTAGTATTTGATCTTGGTTAATTCCGAACGACAGGAATACTCTTTTGGTAGTAGGATCCCAACTTAACGCCTCAAGTACATCAGCAGTTGTAACATACATACCTGCATTTTCTTTTGCAGCTTTTAAAACTCGCGAGACAGGGGGCGAGACTTGGATGTCAGGTCTTAAGTCTTGTTCTGGGTTTGCCATCTTTAGATGGAATTATGACGGTTTGTGTGCGATAATGCAAGCATGGAGCCAACGATTATTTTTGAAGATGATTACATTTTGGTTTTGGATAAACCGGCTGGGATGATTGTTAATGTTTCGGATACCACGGCAGGGGAGAGGACTATTCAAGAATGGGTCGAGGAATATCTTCAAATCCTAAATCCCAAATTCCAAATTCTAAACAAATCCAAAATTCAAAATTCAAATGTCAAAAACGTTCCACCCTCTCCCACTCCCTCTCCCTCAAGGGGAGAGGGTAGGGGTGAGGGGGAGGTTTCGAATTTAGAATTTTTAAATAGGGCGGGGATTGTTCATCGGCTTGACAAGGAGACTTCGGGAATTCTTGTAGTTGCAAAAACCCCCAAAGCGTTTGAAAACTTGCAGAAGCAGTTTAAGGAAAGGCAGGTTAAAAAGACATATATTGCTTTGGTTCATGGCAAGGTAGAGCCTAACGAGGGAGAAATTAATGTTCCGGTCGGAAGACTTCCTTGGAATAGAAAAAGGTTTGGGGTAGTATCAGGTGGGAGAGAAGCGGTAACGAGGTACAGGGTATTAAGAATTAAACTTTATAAGCGTCATTCTGGTAAGCCCCGCTTAGCGGGGCGCATCCAGAATCTCCCTAGGGAGAGAGTTGCAGCGGCAAGAGATTCTGGACAAGCCAGAATGACGGGAAAAGAAGAATCTTTGAGCTTACTCGAGCTTTATCCCCAGACTGGCAGGACGCATCAGATTCGTGTTCATCTAAAGTACTTCAATCACCCGCTTTTTTCAGATTCCCTTTATGGAGGAAGAAAAACAGCAAGAAACGACAGGAAACTTCTGTCTCGTATTTTTTTGCATGCCTCAAAGATTTCTTTTTACCATCCGAATAATGGGCAAATAGTTTCATTCGAGAGTCCATTGCCAGAGGAATTAAATCAATTTTTGAAAACATTTAATTCTTGATTTGGATTATAAATTAATGATATTATTAATAGGAAGGGTAGGTGAATATATAAATTATGGGAAGTTTTGGAGGATTTTACAAAGGCGAAAAGAAGAAGAAGAAAAAAGACTCAGCTAAAAATGTTTCTGTCTCATCTACGGGAATGGGCGCTCCAACTTTTTCAATGCCTGAGATAATTTCTAAAAAGAGACCCGCCTAATCTTGCTGTTGTTGGAAAGCTGCCTATGAGGAAAAAAAGGAACCTAAATAAAGGCAACAATACAAAGGTTGCGATGGTATTTGTTGCATTTGTTCTGTTAATTGTTTCAATATCATTAATTTTTAAGTTCATATTTGTACTTTCCCAAAGCCAATTTGACGATTCAAAACGATTTACTTTGACAGTTTCCAACAAGAGAGAGCTGGAAGTTATTTCATTTTCACCAATATCGCGCTCAGTATCGATACTAAAATTGGGGAAGAATTTAGATACGCCTGTAAATAAATTTTTAGCAATTCCTATAGATGGTTTTGTAAAAGGAGAGTCTTTGGATCTAAATCAAAAAATAGAAACGCTTCTTTCTCAGATGATTTTGAATTATAGAAAATTGCAGACAAATCTGACCGTGATTGATTGTATAAAGCTTTTTATTTTCGCAAAAAGTTTGCCGGAAAGGGGAGTTAATATAAGAAACATTTCTCAGGACCTAAGTGTGAGTGAGATTGATAGTATTGTGACAAGACTAGTTAGCGATGAGTTGATAGAAAGAGATGGAAAGACAATACAAGTTGTTAATGGTACCAATGTTGTGGGTCTTGGCAATAGATTAGCAAGGTTCATTACTAATATGGGCGGCGATGTAATATTTGTTGCGACAGCAAATAACCATCAAAAATATTCGATGATATCATATATTGATAATAAAAGTTATACAGTTGAAAGATTAAATAAAATCTTGGGTTTTAAAACAGTTAAAGTCTCAGACAAGTTGCTTGCTGATATTAGTATAGTAATAGGGGAGGATAGTCTGAATTCTCTTTCTTTCTGAAATATGAATATTTGGGTAGTAATAATTGTAATCGCTGTGATTTCGATAGCACTTTCCTTAGTATCTCTTAAGAATTTAAATAATAAATCTCACATCCAAGACGCTAAGAGGAAATTAGATAAGGGACGTGTGCTGTATCAAGATACCTCATCCTCTTCCAAAGAGTGACTTTTTCTGTCATCTTCTCTGAGCCTCTTATAATTTTTCGTCTTCGCTTTACTTTTTGAAAAAGTGAAATCCTGATTGAATGTCTGAAGAAATGAAGGATAATCTTTGTATCTTGTTGCTCTTTTTTCCTCTTTTATAAAAATGGTGACATTATGTGGGCCTGCTGATTTGACATACGCGTCGTAAATATTCCCTCCTTTTATAAGCTTGATAAGTCTTTTTCCAATATCATCAGGAAGTACTCCAATGTATTGCTTATTTTGGTCTTGGATGAATATTTTTGATCGCTTTATACAAATCATCAAGGATTGACCGGCGGGGAGCATTGAGATAACTTTAGGCTGGGCCAAATTAATTAAGGAAATTATTTTTGTTTTTCCCGTTTCTTCAAGGAAGGCATGATTTAGTTGTCCAAAGCTACTGGCTTTGTTTGTAAAAGCTTTCTTAAAACCGACTTCCGACAATCTCTTTATGTTTCTCATTGCTATTTGATTCAAGGCGTCAAGCCTTAGTACTTTTCTATATGTAGATTTTGCGTCTTTTATCTTGCCTAGAGCCGTTTGGGCATAAGCAAGACGATTGAGAGCATCTATATCATTGGGGTCTTCTTTAAGGAGAATCACATTCAATGAGGTCGCCTTCTGCCAGTTGCCTAAAAGCATTGCCTTGATCGCTTTGTCTTTTAAAGGTGTCATCTGTGGATTAGAAATTTGACAATTATCATACTCCCATTTCTTGCAAAAGTCAATGCTAAAAAGTATACTTATTAGCGTCTAGTTACTAGCGCTCAGCGTTCAGTTCTGCAGCGCAGAATAACTAGACACTAGTTATGAGTGGACATTCGAAGTGGGCAACAATAAAAAGACAAAAAGGTGCAGCTGATCTTAAAAGAGGCCTAACTTTTACAAAAATATCAAACGCAATCACAATCGCTGTAAAAAAGGGCGGAGGAATCACAGATGTTAACAATAACTTTAGGCTAAGGCTTACGGTTGAAGCAGCAAGAGCAAATAATATGCCCAAAGAAAATATCGAGCGGGCAATACAAAGGGCAGCTGGTAAAGAGGGGGGTACGGTAACGGAAGTAACGTATGAGGGTTTTGCGCCGGAGGGAGTGAGTGTAATTATAGAGGCTGTAACGGATAACGCTCAGAGAACGACCAGCGAAATTAAGAGCGTATTTAATAAAGAAGGTGCGAATTTTGGGAGGCCCGGCTCAGTTTCCTATCAGTTCGATAAAAAGGGAAGATTAGTCGTTAGCAAAGAACAGAAGTCCCTTGATGAACTGTTTGAGGCGGTGCTCGAAAGTGGGGCAGAGGATATAGAGGAGACGAAGGATAACAAAGTGATAATAACTACTTCTTTTTCCTCTCTTTCAGAAGTTCAGGATAAACTTTTAGGGAAGGGCATAAAAATAGAAGAAGCTTCAATTATAAGGAAGCCCTTGGCATTTATCTCAATTTCTGATACAGAGAAGCTAGAACGAGTAAATAATTTTATCAAAAGAATAGAGGAGTTAGATGATGTTCAAAAAGTTTATTCAAATCTGGAAGTACATTAAAATTTCAAAAAAGAAAATCTTCTTTTTTACAGTTTCAAAAAGACAAAAGTTTATAATTGCCGTAATAGTTTTATCGCTAATATTGTTTTTGTTGGAACAGTTGTTTGGGAAATCGGGAGTTTATGTTGCCGTTGTTCTTTCTTTCCTAACAGACTTATTTGTTTTTTGGGCAATAAGGCTTGATTTAAAGAAGAATTTCCATGCTCAAATTTTTATTCTCCCTTTTTTCTATAGTCTTTCCTGTTCGTTATTCTATTTTCTAGTCCCGGCTCGATTTCTGACAAGAATGGCTATGACCTCTTTTTACGCAATAGGCCTTTATTCATTGTTTCTAAGCATTAATATTTTTATTGTATCTTCAGTTAGGACAATTGCTCTTCTTTCTTCTGCCCGGACAGTCTCTTTTTTCGTAACTCTGGTATCTTATTTTTTTCTTTCAAACGTAGTTTTTTCCTTGCACCTAAATGTTTTTTTGACATTAGGTCTAATTTTTTGCTTCACCTTTCCTCTTGTGTTGTATTCTATTTGGACTCATACATTGGACAATAATTTTTTCTCAGGATTTCTTCTCCCAATATTCTTATTATCTGCAGTCCTTGTAGAAACAGCATTGGCATTGTGGTTTTGGCCAGCAACACCGACCATTATTGGTCTTTTTTTGACTGGTCTGTTTTATATTTTTATTGGATTGTTGCAAAGCTGGATAGATAGAAGGCTTTTCAAAGCAATAATGTGGGAATATGTTTGGGTAGCTGTTATTGTTGTGACTGTATTTATAACCTTTGGCCTAAGGGCTACATAAAAAATAAGATTGAGAAGTAGAGGAGAGGAGTTGGCCGAAGGTCAGGGGATATAGTTTGATATATTCGCAATTGTATTATTATAGGACTAATTTGTTTAAAAGTTATTCTTTACTGAAAACAGAATGTGGATAACTGCTTAATTTTCACGGGATTTTGTTCCAGTTTTCACGGGGTATTGCAGATACCTCTCCAATCCATTTGTCCGCCTAATCTTACTTTGCGCCTTTTCAGTACTATTCGTACACGGCGCAAAGAGCGATTTTCGGCGGACATTAGAATCCGTAATTGCTCTCCGCTTTCGCGGAATCGCAAACGGATTCTAATGAAAAAAATACGAACGACACTATTTAGTAATTTTGAAGCTAAATTATTTAATTTAGATTGATTTATCAAGCTAAATTAACTCTTGCTTAGGACGAAGAGAGCGGGGTCAGTGAAGAGATGAATAATAAGTAAAAAATCTATGAAGCAAGAGCGCTGAACATGGACCGCCATCTAATTAGAGCTACTAAGAGTAAGCTTTGTTCTCTTCTTAATGAGCATGCTTAAGTCACGGAAAATGTTTTCTTAGCAGAGGTAGGAAGGAAATTGATTATGTCGTACAATAATACTTTTACGACGTATACAAAGCAGGCATATCGGAGAAGACCTCTTTTTGCCTTTTTGTTCTGACCAAAATATTTGTTAATATTTCTAATCCATGGTTCCGCCTCTCTTTGCACCATGCTGGTTTCATAAGAACTAATTTGACTGCAGTCCCCTACTATAGGATTTTCAGGCTCAGGTTTGGATTATCTCAATTCCCCAACACCTTCTAATTTTTAAGACAGAGGGGGATAAGTTAGTTAGCGAATTTATCAACAATAAGCCTTTGGAGGTCGGAGCTGAATCCGTCGTAGCCTAGAGCCCAGATGCCAACTCCTTTTAGATTTTTAGCATTTATGAAGTCGTATTTAATCCCTAGAGACCGAACATTA